>NZ_JBLTJC010000252.1:0-15781 GCF_048158785.1 Streptomyces colwelliae
CGCTCTCCGCGCCCATCTACCTCAAGTCCTTCGGCGAGGCGCTCATCCGCCGGCCCAGCCGGTTCGTCGTCACCCCCAAGGGCGGCGACGCCAGCCCGGGTCCGCCGCGCCGAGTACGATCCGCCCAACACGCGCACGAGCTGGGAGGACAGACCTTGGCGGGGCTGACCGGCGGGGACCCCTCGCTGCTGCGGAGGATCAACTCCGCGGTGGTGTTGCACGCGTTGCGTGCCACGGACTGCGCCACGCTGACGGAGATCACCCGGGTGACCGGTCTGTCCCGGCCGACCGTCGAGGGCGTCGTCGAGGGGCTGATCGAGGCCGGACTGGTCGTCGAGAAGGCGGCCGACGAGAGCGTTGTACGGCGGCAGGGGCGGCCCGCGCGGCGGTTCCGGTTCCGGGCCGAGGCCGGGCATCTGCTGGGCCTGGAGATCGGCGCACATCGCGTCGCCGTGCTCCTCGCCGACCTGGACGGCCGGGTGCTCGGCGCGATCGCGAAGGACGTCGACGAGACGGCTTCGGCGGACGAGCGCCTGGAGCGGCTGCGTACGGCGGTCGCCGAGCTGCTGCGCCGGGCCGGAGTCGCACGCGGTTCGCTGCGGGCGGTGGGCGTCGCCACGCCGGGCATCGTCGAGGCGGACGGCACCGTACGGCTGGGCACCGCGCTGCCCCAGTGGACGGGGCTGCACCTGGGCGAGCGGTTGAGCCGTTCCTTCAAGTGCCCGGTGCTGGTCGAGAACGACGCCAACGCGGCGGCGGTCGCCGAACACTGGAAGGGCGCGGCCACCGAGTCCGACGACATGGTGATGGTGCTGGCCGGGTTGAGCCCGGGTGCCGGTTCGCTGATCGGGGGGCGGCTGCACCGCGGGTATCGCGGGGCGGCCGGTGAGATCGGCGCGCTGCATCTGCTGGGCCGGGACGTGACTCCGGAGACGTTGCTCTCCACCACGGACGAGCCGCTGCACCCGTTGGACGAGCAGGCGGTTGCACAGGTATTCGCGCTGGCGCGGGATGGCGACCAGCGGGCGATGGCAGCCGTCGATCGGTTCATCCAACGCCTTGTGCACGATGTCGCCGCGCTGGTGCTGGCCCTCGATCCGGAGCTGGTCGTCGTGGGCGGGTGGGCGGCCGGGCTGGACGGTGTACTGGAGCCGTTGCGGCGGGAGTTGGCGCGGTATTGCCTGCGGCCGCCGAAGGTTGCCCTGTCGTTGCTCGGGGAGGCCGCTGCGGCAACTGGGGCGTTGCGGTTGGCTCTTGACCATGTCGAAGAGCAACTGTTCGCGGTCGAGGGCACGGTGACGCGGCGCTAGCTTGGCCGGGGTGGTCGTGTGCCGGGTGCGGCGCCGTTGGGGCTGGGCGCGACGGTCGTGTGTTCGGTGCGGGTCCGTCGGGGCTGGGCGCGATGGTTGTGTGTCGGGTGCGGGTCCATCGTGGCTGGGCACGCAGTTCCCCGCGCCCCTTTGGGGCGCCTGCCGTACCCGGAAAATGCGTCGCGCCCCGGAGTAGTTCCGGGGCGCGACGCATCGGCTGTGTGTGGTCAGGAAGCCTGGCGTTCTGGGCCGTGGTGTATTTCTACGCCTCCGGAGTCGGCGAAGGTCAGGCGGCAGGTGTCCGCGCGGTACGTCGCGACGGAGACCGCGGCGGTGCGGCCCTCGGCGAAGAAGCGGGTCGTGACGACGAGAACAGGGGCCCCGGGGAGGCGGTCCAGCTCCTTGGCGTCGTCCGCGCGGGCCGAGCCGAGTTCCACGGCGCGGTCCTGGCCCTCCAGTTCGAGGCGCTGCAACTCGCGCAGTACCGCACGCGCGCGTGCCGTCGCGGAGGGTGTGTCTATCGCGGAGAGGTCGGGTACCGACGACTCCGGGATGTAGAGCAGTTCGGCCGCGACCGGCTGGCCGTGGCTCACCCGGGAGCGCCGCACGGTGTGGACCAGTTCCTCGGAACCGGTCTCCAGTACGCCCGCGACGGCCGTCGGCGGGGCCGCCAGCACACAGTCGACGGGCTGCCAGGCGTCCTCCCCGGCGCCCGGCCAGGCGTGCTGCTCGGTGCCGACGGCGACACCCACGCGCGGGGGCGCGACGGTCGTGCCGACTCCGCGACGGCGCTGGAGCCGGCCTTCCAGTTCGAGTTGTTCCAGAGCCTGCCGGAGCGTGGCCCGGGCGACGCCGAAGCGGGCCGCCAGGTCTCGCTCGTTGGGCAGGATCTCGCCCACGGAGAACTCGGAGTCCAGTGCCTCACTCAGCACTGTCTTGAGATGCCAGTACTTCGGTTCCGGCACCGATTCCAACTGCGTGGTCCCCACCCTGTCCTCCGCAATCGCCGTGTTCCGGCGGCGTTTTAGCGCCCTTGTTTATTAAAGGTTGTTTCACTTATCTGCGACCATAGGGCGGCCCCCACCCTTGGTCAAGACCAATCCTCCATGTCATATGCAACCCACAGAGGTCATGCCGCGGAGCGTTCACAGGGCGTTCGTACTGGGCGTTCTTGGTGACGGCACGGCAAAGCCCCCGTCGCGAAACGGGGGCTCCACCGAGGTCACGGCTAAGCGGAAGCCAGTGATCGAAGCTTGTCGGGGTTGCGGACGATGTAGACGGAACGGATGCGTCCGGCGGATACGTCCACCTGGAAGACGCTGTCGGGCGTGCCACCCGAAAGGATCAGTATCGCGGGTCCGGCGTTGAGCTCCAGGAAGCGGAACGACATGTCCGGGACGGCCTTCCCGGCGACGGCGACCAGGAAGCGGCCCACCTTGTCGGCGCTCTCCAGGATCCGCAGCGGTGCCTTGGACTTGCCGCCGCTGTCGCCCACCAGACGGACGTCCGGGGCGAGCATTTCCATGAGGCCCGCCAGGTCGCCCTCGGCCGCCGCGGCGAGGAACCGCTCGGTGAGATCGCGGCGTTGGGCGGGGTCGACCTCGTAGCGCGGGCGGCGTTCGTCGACGTGTCTGCGGGCCCGTCCGGCGAGTTGGCGCACGGCCGGCTCGCCGCGGTCCAGCATGGCCGCGATGTCGGCGTACGGGTAGCCGAACGCCTCCCTGAGGACGAACACGGCGCGCTCCAGGGGTGACAGCGACTCCAGGACGACGAGTACGGCGAGGGAGACGGAGTCGGCGAGCACGGCGCGTTCCGCGGTGTCGGGGACGGTGTCCCCGAAGTCGGTGACGTACGGCTCGGGCAGCCACGGGCCCACGTAGGCCTCGCCGCGCGCCTTGACCTGGCGGAGTCGGTCGATGGCGAGGCGGGTGGTGACGCGCACCAGGTAGGCGCGCGGTTCGCGGACCTCGGCGCGGTCGGCGCCGGACCAGCGCAACCAGGCCTCCTGGACGACGTCCTCGGCGTCAGCCACCCGCCCGAGCATGCGGTAGGCGACTCCCATGAGGACGGGGCGGTGCTCTTCGAAGACATCGGTTTCGGCATCGGTGGTCACGTCGCCAATCCCATGCGACGCGTCCGCCCGTGTCCAGGAGATAACCGTGCGCCCCGGAGAAAACCGTGTTCCCCGGAGCAGAGTTGGGCGCGGACCGGCGGCGTCCGGCGGCTCCTTCCGAGGGTGGCGCGCTCGGGGTCGTAGGGCCGCGAGGGTAGAGCCGCCAGGTCCGTGACGACTGGGGCTACCGGTCAGTAGCAGTTACTGACAAGCTGTCTACACGGCCTGTACGGCGTCTGTCAGCACGTCCCAGACGAGGAGCATCCCCATGTCCGCCACCGTCTCCTTCCCGGTCCCCACTCCGCAGGGCCCGAAGACCGTGACCGTGTCCTACGCGCGCGTGGGTCGCGGCGAGCCGCTGCTCCTGCTGCACGGCATAGGTCACCACCGGCAGGCCTGGGACCCGGTGGTGGACATCCTCGCGACCGAGCGCGACGTGATCGCCGTGGACCTGCCCGGGTTCGGCGCCTCCCCCGCGCTCCCGGAGGGGCTGGCGTACGACCTGCCCTCGACGGCCGCCGTGTTCAGGGCCTTCTGCGAGACGCTGGGGCTCGACCGTCCGCATGTGGCGGGCAATTCGCTCGGTGGCCTGATGGCGCTGGAGCTGGGCCGCGAGAAGGTCGTACGGTCCGTCACCGCGCTCTCCCCCGCCGGGTTCTGGTCCCAGGCCGAGCGTCGGTACGCCTTCGGTGTGCTGCTCACCATGCGGCGGATCGCCCGCAGCATGCCGCTCCCGCTGGTCGAGAAGCTGGCGCGCACGGTGGCCGGCCGCACCGCGCTCACCAGTACCATCTACGCCCGCCCGGGCCGCCGTTCACCCGAGGCCGTGGTCGCCGAGACGCTCGCGCTTGTCAACGCGCCCGGGTTCGACGACACGCTCCGGGCCGGTACGAGCGTCCGGTTCACCGACGACATCCCCGGCATCCCGGTCACCGTGGCCTGGGGCACCCAGGACCGGCTGCTGCTGCGCCGCCAGGGCGTCCGTGCCAAGCAGTTGATCCCCCGTTCCCGGCTGGTGCGGCTTCCTGGTTGCGGGCACTGCCCGATGAACGACGACCCGGCCCTGGTCGCGCGGGTCATCCTCGACGGCAGCCGCTGACCGTCGCGGCAGCAGCGCCAACGCACCGGATCCCAGGGCGACTCCGGCGCCGACGAGGGCGCTGCCGGCGGCCTGGGCGGCCCCGTAGGAGCCCGTTCCGACGAGCGGCGCGGTTCCGGCGGCGGCGACCGGGATGAGGCCGGAGAAGAGCGTGGCGCGCTCCGCGCCGATCCGCTGCATGCCCATGTACCAGCACACGAAGCCGACGACCGTGACGACCGCCGCCTGCCACACCAGCGCGGCGGTCTCGGTGCCGTCGGGGCGCCGCAGCCAGGCGGTCCCGTCGAGGACAAGGCCGGCCGTCCCCGCCTCGACCGCGGCGAGACCGCACACGGTGGCCGACAGCAATCGCGGTCCCAGGGGCCGCAGTACGGGAACCGCGAGCACCGCGAAGCCCACCTCCCCCGCGAGTGCGCACCCGGAGAAGGCGATTCCGGCGCCGTCCGTACGGCCCCACCCCTGGACCGTGAACGCGCCGACGGCGACGAGCGACGCCCCGTAGAGCACGATCCGTCGCGGACGGCGTCCCTCCAGAAGGGGGACGATGACCGCGACGGCCACGGGCGCGCAGCCCACGAAGACGCCGGGGACGGCCGGTTCGGCGCTGCGTTCGGCGGCGATGACGGCCAGGTTGAAGCCGACCATGCCCACGGCCGCGAGCAGTGCGAGACGGGCCCATTGGCGTGGCGTGAGCCCGCGCAGCCGGGCCTTCGCGTCCTTGCCGGTGAACGGGAGGAGGAGCAGGCAGGCGAGGCCGTAGCGGAGGAACTGGCCACCCGCGTACGTGTAGTCGCCCAGGACGCTGTTCGCGGTGAAGGAGGCGCCGACGAGGACGCAGGCGAAGGCGGCGAGCGGGGTGCCGCGAGCGGTGGTGGCGTTCATGGCAGCGACGCTAGGGAGAGCGGCGGTCCGGTTTAAGGTCCACTTCCATGACGTCATCGCGGACCAATCCGGAGGGGCCGGCCGATCCGGAGGGTCTGACGGGCTCCGCCGCCTGGGAGTTGCTGTTGCCCGCCGCCTCGGCACCGGCACGCGCGCGTGGCCGCTCCCTTCAGGCGGCGCTGCGCGAGGCGGTGCGTTCGGGGCTGCTGGCACCGGACACTCGGCTGCCGTCGAGCCGGGACCTGGCGGCCGACCTCGGGGTGTCCCGGGGTCTGGTCACCGAGGCGTACGAGCAGTTGACGGCGGAGGGGTATCTGCGCAGCGGCCGGGGCGCGGGCACCTGGGTGGGCGGTGCCGTACGGGCGGCGCGGCCACGCGCGCGTGATCTCGCGCCGCGCTCCCCCGGCGCCCGGGCCGACTTCGTGGCAGGCACCCCGGACCTGTCGCTGTTCCCGCGCGCCGCCTGGGCCGCCGCGCAGCGCGGTGTGCTGGCGGAGTCGCCGCACGAGGTGCTCGGCTATCCCGATCCGCGCGGGCTGCCCCGGTTGCGTACGGCTCTCGCTGAACTCCTGGCCCGCCGACGGGGTGTGGTCGCCGACCCGGAGCGGCTCGTCGTGGTCTCCGGAGTGGCGCAGGCGACGGCGCTGCTCGGATCCGTGCTCCACGCGCGCGGGACACGCACCGTCGGCGTCGAGGACCCGGGCAGCCCCCAGCACGACGCCCTGTACGCCTCGGCGGGCGTCGGCACCGTACCGCTGCCGCTGGACGAGGACGGCCTGGCGATCGGCCCGTTGCGGGCGTCGGGCGTACGGGTCGTGGTCACCACGCCCGCCCACCAGTTCCCCACGGGCATCGCCTACTCCGCGCGGCGACGGGCCCAACTCCTCGACTGGGCGCGGTCGGTGGACGGTCTCGTATTCGAAGACGACTACGACGGCGACTTCCGTTACGACCGGGCTCCCGTAGGCGCACTCCAGGGCCTCGACCCGGAGCGTGTCGCCTACGCGGGCTCGGTCAGCAAGTCCCTCGCCCCGGGGCTGCGGCTCGGCTGGCTGCTCGTGCCCGCCTCACTGGTCGACGAGGTCGTCGAACGCAAGCGCACCATGGACCTCGGCCACCCGACGCTCGACCAGGCGCTGTTCGCCCGCTTCCTGGAACGCGGCGACTACGACCGCCAGTTGAGGCGCTGCCAGCGCGCCTACCGGCAGCGCCGGGACGCCCTCGTCGCCGCCCTGGAGGAGTACTTCCCGGGAGCGCGGGTGACCGGGATCGCGGCGGGCCTGCACGTCATCGCCGAACTGCCGGAGAAGTACGGCCCCCAGGAGGACTTCCTGGAACGCGTGGCCTCCGCCGGTGTCGCGGTGCGCCCGCTCACCGCCTACGCACACGCGCGCGTGGACGACGCGGTCGTACGGCTGGTCCTCGGGTACGCGCAGTTGTCCCCCGGACGGATTCGTGCGGGTGTGGGACTGATGGCCGGCGCCGTCCGCCCGTAGGGAGCCTGCGATGTCGCACGCGGGCTCCCATGTCGCCGCGTTCCGTTGTTCACCCGTGGTTTCCGTGTGCGCTGTGGCGCACCAGTAGTTGTGGCAGTGCACCCTGACCGCATCCCGTCCGTGGAGGCGCAACCCCATGTCGCATCGTCCGTTCCCCGCCCGCCGTAGCGTCCTGCGCGGCTCCCTGGCCGCGTCGGCGGCCCTGACCGTGCCCGCCGCCCTCGGCGCCGCCCCGGCCTTCGCCCTGTCCGGGCGTCCCAAGGCGGGCTGGGGCGTGCAGGCGGGGGACGTGACCTCCGACTCCGGGCTCGTGTGGGTGCGCTCGGACCGCCCGGCCCGGATGATCGTGGAGACCTCGGCCACCGAGTCGTTCCGCGATCCGCACCGGTGGCACGGTCCGCTGCTCGGCGCGGACACGGACTTCACCGGCACCACCCGGCTGCGCGGGCTGCCCTCGGGGCAGCAGATCCACTACCGGGTCCTGCTCGCCGACCCCGACGACCCGCGCCGTACGGGCGAGCCGGTCACCGGCACGTTCCGTACGGTGCCGACCGGGCGGCGCGGCGTGCGTTTCCTGTGGTCCGGCGACCTGGCGGGGCAGGGCTGGGGCATCAACCCGGACCTGGGCGGTTACCGGATCTACGACGCGATGGCCAAGCTGGACCCGGACTTCTTCGTGTGCAGCGGCGACAACATCTACGCCGACGGTCCGATCACGGCGACCCAGGCCCTGCCCGACGGCAGCCTCTACCGGAACGTCACCACGGAGGAGAAGTCCAAGGTCGCCGAGACCCTGGCCGAGTTCCGCGGCAACTTCCGCTACAACCTGCTCGACGAGAACCTCAAGCGGTTCAACGCCCAGGTCCCGTCGATCATCCAGTGGGACGACCACGAGGTGCGCAACAACTGGTACCCGGGCGAGGTGATCGCCGCCTCCGACACCCGCTACACGGAGAAGAGCGTCGACGCCCTGGCGGTGCGCGCCCGGCGGGCGTTCAGCGAGTACTTCCCGATCTCGACGCTGCGGCCGGGCGCGAAGGAGGGCCGGGTCCAGCGTGTGATGCGGCACGGCCCGCTGCTCGACGTGTTCGTCCTGGACATGCGGACCTACCGCAACGCCAACTCGCCCGACAAACAGACCGTGGACCCGCAGGGCATCCTTGGCCGGGAGCAACTGGCTTGGCTCAAGCGGGAGTTGTCGCGGTCGCGTGCGGTGTGGAAGGTGATCGCCGCCGACATGCCGCTCGGCCTGGTCGTGCCCGACGCCACGGAGGGCAAGGCGAACATCGAGGCGGTCGCGCAGGGCGACCCGGGCGCGCCGCTCGGGCGTGAACTGCAGATCGCGGAGCTGCTGCGGTACATCAAGCACCGGCGGATCACCGGCACCGTGTGGCTGACGGCCGACGTCCACCACACGTCCGCGCAGCACTACCAGCCCTCGCGGGCGGCGTTCACCGACTTCGAGCCGTTCTGGGAGTTCGTCTCCGGTCCGCTGAACGCGGGCGCCTTCCCGGCCAGCGCCCTCGACAACACCTTCGGTCCGGAGCGGGTGTTCGTGAAGGCGCCGACCGCACAGAACGTGTCGCCGGCCGAGGGCTACCAGTTCTTCGGCGAGGTCGACATCGACGGCCACAGCGGGGAGTTGACGGTCCGTCTGCGGGAGCAGGACGGCACCGTGCTGTTCACCAAGACCCTTCAGCCGGGACGGGTCGGCCAGTAACTCCACTACCCTCGTACGTGAGCCGCGCACCGGCGTCATCCCCCGGTGCGCGGCGCGCGCCGACGTGCGCCAACTCCTCGCCGAAATGGACGTTTTCGCAGGTCAGAGCCGATTGTCAGTGGTGGCCTCTACGGTTTTTCCATGACGCGATCTTTGCAGGCCGTGACCTATCCCCGACCCTCCGTGCTGGAGTCGGCGGCGGACGGACGGCGCCTCGGGCTGGAGACCTCACGAGGTGCGACTCCTTCGGGTGTCACCGACCATCCGCGCTTCTTCGCGGGCTTCCTGACCTCGCCTCAGGTGGCCTCGGCGGCGCTGCTGGCGGTGGCCGACGTGGCGGCCACGCGCTACTACCAGCGTCAACTGGCCGCCTCCCTCGACCCGGTGGTGACGGCGGGCGGCGACCGGCTGCGCTTCGAGTCCTTCTCCGGCTGCGGCGGGGTGTACGCGCGGCTGGACGTCCTCGGCCCCGGACTCGACGGCGACGAGGTGGGACACGGCACGACGAACGTCGACGTCAACAACCCGCTGCGCGAGGCCCTGTCCCGGATCGGCACGGACGATCCGCTCCATCTCCGGGTCGGCCCCGAGGAGTTGGCCGTGACCACGCTGGACGGCCCGGTCGTGGAGAAGAAGGTGCCGCTCCCCGACCGGTGGCTGCGCGGCTTCGCGGAGGCCCAGGTCATAGCGGCCGGCTTCGACCTGCGGGCCGAACTGCCGGCGGCGGAGGCGGTCCGTTTCCTGCGCTCACTCCCGAAGGGCGGCGCGCGCGGCACCACGAGCGGCCCCCGGTGGGTCGTACCGGCGGGACGCGGCCTGCGCCCGACCACCCGCCCCGTACCGGGCGCGGTGTGCCTCCCGGGTCCGGAGCGGCTGATCGCACTCCAGCGCGTCCTGCGCCATGCGACGGCCCTGCGGATCTACGGCCCCACCGTCATCGGCGCCGGTGCCACGGCCGGTGCCTGGGAGGCCGTCCTGCCGGGCATGCGGCTCACCCTCACCCTGTCGCCGGACGCGTCACGCGGATTCTCCGGCGAGGGCGGGGTCCTGGACGCGCTCGCCGCCGACGAGGCGGGCGAGGACGCGGAGTTGATCTCCGTACTGCTGGCCTGGGAGCCCCGTATCGACGTCGCCGACATGGCCGCCTCCTCGGGACTCACCCCCGAGCGGGTCCGTGCCGCGCTGACCCGGCTGGGCACCTCGGGACGCGTCGGCTACGACACGGCGGAGGCGGCCTACTTCCACCGTGAACTGCCGTACGACGCGCAGCGCGTGGAGCGCCACAATCCGCGGCTGCGTTCGGCCCGCGCTCTGGTGGCGGCGGGGGCGGTGGCCCTGGAGGGCGCGCTCGGGACGGTGACCGCCGAGGACGGTCATGTGCACCGGGTGCGGGACGAGGCGGGAGTGCTGAGTTGCAGCTGTGTGTGGTGGGCGAAGTACCGGGGCGGGCGTGGGCCGTGCAAGCACGCGCTGGCGGTGCGGATGGTGCGGCGGGGCGCCGCGACGGAGCGGAACACGGTCCGGAGCGCGGATCAGAACGCGGATCAGAACATGGTGCGGGTCGACGGGGGTGTGCGATGAGTTCGCTGATGGAAGCGGTGCGGGCGGGCCGGACGGCCGAGGCGGTCGGGCTGCTCGACGGGTTGACGGACGCCGAACGGCGGGCGTTCATGCCGGAGTTGAAAGAACTCCGCAAGGAGCTGCGCAAGGCACCGTGGGAGCTGCCGTCCCGCCGCGCCTATCCGGCCCTGCACGCGGCCGGGGCCGCCTGTGAGGCGGGGGCGGCAGCCGCGGCGACCTGGATCGCCGCCACCGACATGCGCTGGTCGCAGTCGTCCCCGGCGCTGCTGATCCACATCCTGGGTGACCGCGACACCGCCTGGCTGGCCGACGTGACGCACCGCCTCGCCGGACGCCCCGCCTCGGCGAGCGTGCCGTACGAGCTGATGGCCGGTCTGGTACGGCTCTCCGGCTGTCCGGTGCCGACGACGGACGCCTATGTGCGGGGCTGGGTGGAGCACATCGGCAACCTGCGGCAGCTCGGGAACACCCTGCTCGACCGGCTGCGCATGGATCCGCATCTCGCGGAGCTGGTGGATGCGGTCTTCGAGGCGGAGGACATCGGCAGCCCGCTGGAGTGGGCCTCGGCCGAGGGGCCGAACAGCTGGGCCGACGCGCTCGCCCAGCTCAGCACCGAAGGCGTCCTGGACCGGAAGCGGACGGTGGACGCGTGCGTGGCCCGGCTGCTGCGCGGCGGTACGACCCTCGACAACCGGGTGTTCCTGCGTGTGCTGAAGGCTCTCGCCCTGACCCGCGAGGAGGAGCGGGAGCGGATCGCCGACTGGCTGGCGCTGGCCTCGGACGCGGTGTCGATGGTGGCGTCGCACGCCCAGTCGGTGCTCGGTTCCCTCGCGCTGGACGGGGAGTTGACGCCGCGTCGGCTGGCCGAGATGTCGGACGCGGTGCTGTTCCGCCCCGAGAAGAAGCTCGTCCGGGCCCAACTGGTGCTGCTGGGGAAGGTATTGGCGCGGGACGCGTCGTTCGCCGCCGAGGTGCCGCGCGCCCTCGCCCAGGCCTTCGGGCACGAGGACGCGGACGTGCAGGAGCGGGCACTGAAGCTGGTCGAACGGCACCTCAAGAAGGTCGGCTCCCCCGAGGTGCGGGCCGAACTCGCCGCAGCCGCCGACCAGTTGACCCCCACCCTGCGCGCACGCGCCGTCGAGACCCTGGGCGCGGCACCGGCGACGGCGGCGTCACTGGTGTACGAGGAGATGCTCCCGCCGGCACCGGAGGCGGCGCGTCTCGCACCGACACCCGAGTCGGCGGTCGAACTCGCCGAGGAGCTGGGGGTGTTGCTGGCGACCGAGGGCGATGTGACGGTGTTCGAGCGCGCGCTGGACGGACTCGTCCGCCATGCCTACCGCGACCGGGACGCCCTCCTGGAGGCGTTGGGTCCGGTGGTCGCGCGCCGCTGGTGGGCCGGTGATGCCCCAGGTCACGGCCGGCGTCCGGACGACCACTTCAGGAGGTCGCACCACAGCTTCGGCAGCGGGTCGTACGGGCTCGATCTCCTGCTGGCCACCCTGCTGGACAAAGTACGCACTGTCACACTCCACGAAGGGGTGCGGCGCGGTCATCAGGGCCAGGAGTGCGGGCACAGCGCGCTGACGCGGGCCCTCGACGCCCGGGTGTGGGAGGTGGCGTACCGGCTCCGCGCGGAGCCGCTGCCGTTCCTGTTGTCGACGCCGAGTTGGAGCACGGGGCTGCTGGAGCCGGACGAGCTGGTGGCGCGGTTGGACGCGTACCGGCGCCTGGGCGCGCGGGTCTCGGAGGCCGACTTCGCGCAGGCGCTGCTGCGGGTGCGCCGCGAGGACCGGACGGTGGCAACCGCTGCCGCCGAGCGGGCGGAGGCTCTCGGCACGGCGGAGGGCACCCGGCTCGCGCGCTGGCTGACGTCCGAGAGCCCCGCCCTGCCTCTGAGCAGGCGACGGACGTCCGGGGCGCGTGTCGTGGTGGAGCTGGGTGAACTCCTCGATCTTCAGGAGGACTTCCCGGCGGAGTTCCGCGCGCTGGGCAAGCCGGTGACCGCCTACGGCGACCGTTGGTACTGCTACCACTGGACCCAGGAGATGCAGCGGCACTGGCTCGCGACACTCCCCGAGCGTCGTGAACTGGTGGCGGCGCGACTGGTGCGGGACGTGTCCGCCGTCGCGCTGGACGACACGCGCGGCGCAGCCGCCGTACTCCCGCTGCTGGCCGAGTCCGAGGGTGTGGCCGGCCAGGCCACGCACCTGTGTCTGGCGTACGGGCTCGGCGCGCGGCACCCCGAGGACCGACTCGCCGCCGTAGACGCCTTGTTGGTGCTGGCGGCGCGGGGACAGCTGGACGTGGACCGGCTGGGCGTGGATCTCGGGGAGCTGGTGCGGAGCGGGGCCGTGAAGCCGTCGCGGCTCGCCGAGTCGGTGCGGACAGGGGCGGCGACCGGGGCGAACGCGACCATCTGGGGGATCCTCCGGCACACCCTGACCGCGCTGCTCGCCGACCTAGACGGTGATGCCAAGCCCGCCCACGCGCGGGGGCTCGGGGACCTCCTCGCCGTGGCCGCCGAGTGCGCGGAGCGGTCGGGGGCCCGGGGTGTGCTGCCGCATCTGGCGCAGGCGGCGGCCCGGAGCGGCTCGTCCCGGCTAGTCACACAGGCGCGTCGGCTGCGTAGTGCGCTGGTGGAGGAGGTGGCCGCATGACGTAGGGCGACAGGGCTGACCTCCGGTGCACCGCACTCACCAAAAGAACGGCAAAAGGTACAGAACGATGCTTTTACCAGTAGGTCACAGAGCGTTCGTGATCACGCAACACCCTTCCTTCACAGTGAATGCATGAGTCGAGACATGTCTGATGTGACGCGCGCGAAGCACGGGCGTCCGGTGCACCACTGGCGACGGGACCTGGTGGAGCTGGCCGCGCTGTTCACAGCGGTCGCGGTGGCGGACGTCGTGGCGGATCTGGTGGGGCACGGTCCCGACGGCCCGGCGCTGCTGGCGATCTCCGCGCTGGCCCTGATCGCCACGGCGGGGTTCCACACGTGGTGGTCACGCCGCCACGGTCATGCGCCCCCGACGGGCGATACCGGTGCCCGGCCGGCCGCGGAACCGCGGCAGGCCGGGCCGACCGAGCGCACCGGATCGCCCGAGTCGAAGTCCGAGTCCAAGTCCGCGTTCACATCCGCATCCCAGGCCCAAGCCGAATCCGAGGCCACATCCACGTCTCCGTCCGCATCCATGTCCGAGCAGTCGTCCGCGCCCGCCGACCCCGTCGCCGCACCGGCCGCGCTGTGGCGGATGCGGACGACGGTGCGGGACGCGCCGGGATCGCTCGCGGTGTTGTGCACAGCGCTGGCCGGCCAGCAGGTCGACATCCTGAGCCTTCAGACGCACCCGCTGGCCGAGGGCACGGTGGACGAGTTCCTGTTGCGGGCACCGGCCGAGGTCGCCGCGTCCGAGATCACCCGGGCGGTGTCGTCGGCCGGCGGTTCGGGCACCTGGATCGAGCGCGCCGACGCCCACGATCTGGTCGACGCGCCGACCCGCATCCTGGACCTCGCCACGCGCACGGCCCTGGACGCGGCCGAACTGCCGCTGGCGCTACGGCAGTTGCTGGGCCGGTGCACCATCCGTTCGCTGCCCGCGACCACCGCGGGCAAGGGACGCGAACCGGAATCGGTGCCGGTGGAGGGGGCGTTGGAGGACACGGTCATGCGGCTGCGGGCGCCGGAAGGCGGAGTGATCACAGTGGAGCGGCCGTATCTGCCGTTCACGCCCACGGAGTTCGCCCGGGCGCGGGCACTGGTCGAGCTGGACGCCCGGCTCGGTCCGCGCATCCCGCGCAGTCAGGACGTGCTGACGCTGCCCGAGGGCAACGCGATCACCGTGCGGCGCGCTGACACCGGCGATCTGGACGCGGCGCGGGAGATGCACGAGCGGTGCTCGGCGCGGACGCTCGGTATGCGGTACCACGGGCCGGTCGGTGACGCCGACCGCTATCTCAACCACCTGCTCTCCCCGCGGTTCGGGCGGACGCTCGCCGTGCAGACGGCGTCGGGGCGGATCGTCGGGCTCGGGCATCTGCTGTGGGACGGGGACGAGACGGAGGTCGCGCTGCTCGTCGAGGACGACTGGCAGCGGCGGGGTATCGGGAGCGAGTTGCTGGGGCGGCTGGTGGGGATGGCTGTCGAGGCGGGGTGCGAGAGCGTGTACGCGGTGACTCAGGCGTCCAACACGGGGATGGTCGCGGCGATGCGGGGGCTTGAGCTGCCGCTCGACTATCAGATCGAGGAGGGGACGTTGGTGGTCACGGCCCGGCTGGGTACGGCTGTGGGAGTTGCGGAGGCTACGGAGTTCGGGAAGGCCGAAGCGCCGTAGTCGTTGCGGGATGGTTGGCCTCTGAAGGTCCGCTGTGGCTGGTCGCGCCCCGCGGCGGAGCCGCATATGAGCACAGTCCCGCGCCCCTCTGGAGGGGCGCGAGCGCCCCATCCAGATCCGCCCATAGGTCCTCTACGTCCTCCAAGCCCACCGACAACCTCAGCAAGTTGTCGCTCACGCCCGAACTCCTTCTGTCCTCCTCGGTCACCACGCGGTGGCTGATGGAGGCCGGGTGTTGGATCAGGGTGTCGACGCTGCCGAGGCTGACGGCGGGGGTGATGAGGCGGACGGCGGCGATGACCTCGTGGGGGTCGCCGTGGACCGCGAAGGCGATCATCGCGCCGCCGATGCGCGGGTAGTGGACGCGGGCGACGCGCGGGTCGGCGGTGAGGCGGCGGGCGAGTTCGGCGGCGTTGGCGGACGCGGCCCGCACCCGTACCGGCAGGGTCGAGAGGCCGCGCAGCAGCAGATAGCCGGCCAGCGGATGCAGCACGCCGCCCGTCGCGAACCGCACCTGGCGTAGCAGCCCGGCGAACTCCTCGTCGCAGGCCACCACGCCCGCCATCACATCGCCGTGCCCGCCGAGGTACTTGGTGGCGCTGTGCAGGACGATGCGCGCGCCGTGTCCGGCGGGGCGTTGCAGGACCGGGGTGGCGAAGGTGTTGTCCACGAGGAGCGGGACCGAGCCGCAGGAGTGGGCGACGGCGCGCAGGTCGAGTTCGGCCAGGGTCGGGTTGGCCGGGGACTCCACGACGACCAGACCTGTGTCGGCGCGCAGCGCGTCGGCGATCCCGGCCGGGTCGGTCCAGGTCACCTCGGAGCCGAGCAGCCCGGCGGTGAGCAGGTGGTCGCTACACCCGTAGAGGGGTCGTACCGCCACCACGTGCCGCAGCCCCGTCGCGGCACGCGCCAGCAGGACGGCGGTCAGGGCCGCCATGCCGCTGGCGAACGCCACCGCGCTCTCGGTGCCTTCGAGGCGGGCGAGGGCGGTCTCGAAGCGGGCGACGGTCGGGTTGCCGAGGCGGCCGTAGACGGGCGGGCCGTCGGGTTCGGCGCCGGTGGTGGCGAAGGCGTCGACGCGGGCGGCCTCGCCGCGGCTGTCGTACGACGGGTAGGTGGTCGACAGGTCGATCGGCGGGGCATGCAGGCCCTGCCGGGCGAGGTCGTCGCGGCCGGCGTGCACGGCTTCGGTGGCGAATGCGCGCGGAGCCGGGGAGAGGTGCGGGGCCGGGGAGGAGTGCGGGGC
>NZ_JBLTJC010000253.1:0-15611 GCF_048158785.1 Streptomyces colwelliae
GGGCAGCGGGGCCTGCGGTCTGTCGTCCACCCGGTCGTGGGGCAGCAGGAAGAAGCCGAGGCCGATCCCGGCGACGGCCAGGGCCGAGCCGACCGCCTTCCGGGCCGCGCGGACCCGGCGCCTGGCCCGGACGCCGGAGCGGAGTCGGGTCCGGTGCCTGGGTTCGAAAGGGGTCGTTTCCTGGGAGTCGCGCATCATCCGCGCGAGCTCCCGCTCGAAGTGATCCATCAACTCCCCCTCATCCCACCGGTTCGATGACATCGCCGAGGATCCGGCGCAGCCGCGCCACGCCCCGCGACGCATGGGACCTGGCGGTGCCGACCGGACACCCCAGCACTTCGGCGACCTGCTTGTCGGGCAGGTCCTGGTAGTAGCGCAGGACCACGGCGGCCCGCTGCGCGGGCGGCAGTTGGGCCAGCGCCGCCTCCAGCCGTGAGCGCTCCGCCACGGCGGCGGACACGTCGTCCACCTCCGCGCGGTCGGGCAGTTGCTCGACCGGGCGCTCACCCCACCAGCGCCGCCGCGCCGAACGGGCCGCCGCCCGCGCCAGGATCTTGCGCACGTACGGCTCGGGTGCCTCCTCGCCGATCCTCGGCCAGGCGAACCAGAGCTTGACCATGGCTTCCTGGAGCAGGTCCTCGGCGCGGTGCCGATCGCCTCCCACGAGCAGACAGGCCAGATGGAACAACGCCGACCAGCGTGCTGCCACGAACCCGTCGAACCCGTCGGCCCGACTCTGTTCCATCCGTACCGTCCACCGTCCCCGTTTCGGGCAAGCCCCTTACACAGAGAGAAAGGCCGTTGACCCCACACCGCGCTGCACTTCGGGGCTGTGATCCGGGTTACATCCGGATTCGGGGTCAAGAGTGCGTCATGTGGAACGCGCGACTGAGAGGGCGGGGGCCTGCCGACGTATCCATGGGAGCAAGCAGACGCGACTCCTGACGAAGGGCACTTCCTTGATCCCGCGACGCATCGTCCTGAGCCTCGTCGCAGGGCTCGCCTCCACGCTGCTGCTGGGGGCGTGCGGTTCCTCGAACGACGCCGGTACCGACAACGCCGCCTCGGTGACCCCGGCCGCGTCGGACCCCGCGATCACGACGCCGGTCGCCTCACCGCCGAGCGCGAGTGCCGGCGCCGGTTCCGGTGACGGAACCACGACCACCGCGGTGACGGCCAAGGCGATGAACGGCCTGGGCGACGTGGTCACCGACAACAACGGGAAGACCCTCTACCGCTTCGACGAGGACGAGCCGTCCCCCTCCAAGTGGACGTGCAAGGGCGCCTGCACAATGACGTGGATCCCCGTCATCGCGGAGGACTCCGTACAGACGTCGGGAGTCGACAAGAGCCTTCTCGGCACGGTCCACCGGAACGGCCAACCGCAACTCACCCTCGCCGGCTGGCCGTTGTACCGGTACGTCGGCGACACGGCGGCCGGAGAGGCGAACGGTCAGGGCAAGGACGGCGAGTGGTACGCCATCACCCCGTCCGGACAGAAATCCGCGACGACGGGCTGACCTACCCCGGCGTGTACGGCCCTCCGCCCCCGGCTCTCAGTCCTTGTAGTCGGGGGCGACCCACTCCACGAGCCGGAGCAGCGCCGCCCACGCGAACTCGTACGCCTTGTCGTCCTGGAGGTCCGAACTGTCGTCCTCGCCGGCGAGTTGACGGGCGGTCAGCTCGCAGACCTCGGGGCCGGGGACGACCAGCGGGGTGCCCGCCGCGGCCGCCGCGGTCTGGATCTCGCAGGCCTTGTCCAGGTAGTACATGCGCAGAAATGCCTCCGCGGGGGTCTCCCCTACGGTGAGCAGGCCGTGGTTGCGCAGGATCATCGCGGGGTGCGGGCCCAAGTCGGCGACCAGGCGCCGCTGTTCGGCGAGGTTGAGGGCGACGCCCTCGTAGTCGTGGTAGCCGAGCCTGCCGTAGAACTCCATGGAGATCTGGTTGAGCGGGAGCAGGCCGTGTTCCTGGGCGGCGACCGCGCAGCCCGCCCTGGTGTGGGTGTGCAGGACGCAGTGGGCGTCGGGGCGGGCGGCGTGGACGGCGCTGTGGATGACGAAGCCGGCCGGGTTGACCGGGTGGCGGGAGTCCTCGACGGCGCGGCCGGACAGGTCGATCCTGACGAGGTTGGACGCGGTGATCTCCTCGAAGAGGAGGCCGTAGGGGTTGATCAGGAAGTGGTGTTCGGGGCCCGGGAGACGGACCGAGATGTGCGTGAAGATCAGGTCGGTCATCCTGAAGTGCGCCACGAGCCGGTAGACCGCGGCGAGTTCGCGGCGCAGCCGACGTTCTTCCGAGGTGACAGTGGTGGCGTACATGAGGACCTTTCGATGAGATACGGCACGTGCGGGTGCGGGTGGGTGCTTCCGGAACGGCGGGTCAGGCCACGCTCAACTCCGGGGCGGCTGAGGCCTGTTCGCCCGCCAGGCGGCGGTGCCAGGCCTGGACGACGGCTTCCTCCGTCGGTTTGGTGAGGAGGCTGACGGCGGCATAGGCGACCAGGCCGGCCAACAGGCCGTAGTAGATGGGCTCGTTGGCGAGGAGGCCGTCGGTCACCATGAGGACGATGACCGTGGTGCCGCCCGCGACCATCGAGGCCATGGCGCCGGGCAGGTTGCCGCGCTTCCAGACGAGGCCGCCGAGGATGGGCACCAACAGGCCGCCGACGAGCAGGTTGTAGGCGACGGTGAGGGCTTCGATGACGTCGCCGAGGGCGCAGGCGATGCCCATCGCCGCGACTCCGAGGACGACGATCGCGAGCCGGTTCGAGCCGATCCCGTCGTCCTGCGCGCCGGTCTCGTCGTCCTTCGGACCGGTGGTCCTGCGGCCGCGCAGCCGCGCCCAGATGTCGTTGTTGGCGACGGTCGCCGAGGCGATCAGGGCGCCGCTCGCCGTCGACATCATCGCGGAGAGCGCGGCGGCCAGCACCAGGCCCCGGACGCCGGTGGGCAGGGCGTGCCGGACGATCGTCGCGAACGCGTCGTCGGCGCTGGCGAGTTGGGGGTAGAGGGACTTGGTGGCCATGCCGATGACGGCACCGGCCAGAGCGTAGACCAGGCAGTAGACGCCGGCGACGGTGCCGCCCCAGGAGGCGACCCTGTCGGAGCGGGCCGTGAACACCCGCTGCCAGATGTCCTGTCCGATGAGCATGCCGAAGGTGTAGATCAGCACGAAGGTGACGATGGTCTGGCCGCCGATGGACGTCGGGGAGAAGTAGCCGTCCGGCAGCTTGTCCGCCATCTCGGAGAATCCGCCCGCCCTGACCACGGCGATGGGCAGCAGCAGGACCAGCACGCCGAGGCTCTTGACCACGAACTGCACCATGTCGGTGAGGGTGATGGACCACATGCCGCCGAGCGCCGAGTAGCCGACGACGATCGTGCCGCCGATGACCACGGCGACCCAGCGGGGCACGTCGAACAGGACGTCGAAGACACTGGCGTAGGCGATCGTCGAGGTCACCACCAGCATCAGCGTGTAGATCCACATCACGACGCCGGAGATCACGGCGGCGGTGTCGCCGTAGCGCAGGGAGAGCATCTCGGCGACGGTGTAGACCTTGAGGCGGGCGATGCGGGCGGAGAAGAAGACCGACAGGGCCAGCAGTCCGAGGCCGATCGCGAAGACCATGGCGGCGCCGGAGATGCCGTAGGTGTAGCCGAGGCGTACGCCGCCGATGGTGGAGGCGCCGCCGAGGACGACGGCGGCCATCGTGCCGGTGTACATGAGCGGTCCGAGGCGCCGTCCCGCGACCAGGAAGTCGCTCTTGGAGGCGGCGCGTTTCCTGCCCCACCAGCCCACGCCGATGATGCCCAGCAGGTATGCGGCCATGACGAAGTAGTCGACGGTCATCGGAGTCCTCCGGAAGCGGAATGAGCGGAGAGGTCGGAGAGTTCGGAGAGAGTCGGCGACCGGGTGCGGGCCGGGCCGGGACAGTGCCCTGCGAGTGGCACGACGATATCGGCGCACGCGCTGGCGCCGAAGTGGCGGAACCGTCCAATATGGAGATGACGGTTGGATGATTCCGACAGTCGTGTGTGATGCCCCAGGCCGGGAGGATGCCCCCTCATGACCGAGTCCACCGTGTCCACCGAGTCCGAACAGCCCTCCGTGCCCCTGAGCGTGCTGCTCACCGACCCCGCCCTGGACCTGCGCCAGATCGCGGGGCCCGCCGCCGGGGACCACCGGGTCAGCACGGTCGGCACCACGGAGATCGAGGACCCGTCGCCGTACCTGGTGGGCGGCGAACTGCTGCTCACCGCGGGCGTGCGCCTCCCGGCCGACGCGGCGGGCGTCGACACGTATGTACGGGGCGTCGTCGGCGCCGGGGTGACCGCGCTCGGGTTCGGTGTCGTCCCCGTGCACGACGAGGTCCCGCCCGAACTGGTCGCCGCCTGCGACCGCCACGGGCTCCCTCTGCTACGGCTGCCGCCGGCCACCCCGTTCGTGGCGGTCGGGCAGGCCACGTACGCGGCGATCGCCGAGGTCCGCAACCGTGAGCTGCGCGAGATCTCCCGGGCCCAGTCGGCGCTGGCCACGGCCGCCGCCCGGCCGGACGCGCTCCGGGCGGTGCTCACCCAGCTCAGCGGACACACCGGCGCCTGGGCGGTCCTCCACGACGCCCGGGGCCACGAGTTGTTCAGCGCCGGTCCCCGGCCCGCGCCGCCGACGCCGGAGCGGGTGCGCGACCTCGCCGTGCGCACCATCGCCCGGAGCCGTACCGGTGCCTCCGGCCGGTCCGTACCGACCGCGGCGGCCGATCACCAGGACGGCACCCATCTGACCGTGCACACCCTGCCCGGAGCGGACGGCACCGCGACGGCACTCGCCCTCGGCCAGGCCACCACCACCGCCCCGACCCTGGTGCACCGCCAAGTCACCAGTACGGCGGCGGTGTTGCTGGCCCTGCTCACCAGCCCACGGCACGCCCTGGGCACCGACACGCACAGCGCGGGCGCGCTGGTACGGCTGATGCTGGGCGCGGCACCGGCGGAGGTCGCGGGCGATCTCACCCCCGCCGACAGGGCGGAGGCCGCCGGACACTGGGTCGTGGTCCACGGCCGGCACCCGTCCCCGCGCTCCGCCCAGGGCGACGATCCGGCCCAACTCGCCACGCTGGGGACAGTGTTGGGCACGCCTTACCTGTACGTCGACGGCTCCGAGCTGAAGGCCCTGATCGCCGGCGCGCCGGACGCGCGTCCCGAAGTGCCCGCGCAGGCGGCCGACTTGGGCTGGATCCTCGGGTTCAGCACACCCGCGCCCGCCTCGGAACTGGCGCACGCCGATGTGCGGGCCGGACGTGCCCTGCAACGCGCGATCGCGGCGCGGGTGCCGGCCGTCGTCCACACCAGGGACCCGCTCACCGTCCACGGGATCGTCCCGCCCGCCGACGCCCACGACCTGGCCCGCACCCGCTTCGCCCCGCTCGACCGGGCCGCGTCTCCGGGTGCGCCCGTCCTCCTCGACACCCTGCGAACCTGGCTTACCCTGCACGGCAGTTGGGACCGCACGGCGGCGGCCCTGCACATCCACCGGAACACCGTGCGGCACCGCCTGGCACGGATCGCCGAACTGCTCGATGTGGACTTGCAGGACCCCGGCGTGCGGATGGAACTCTGGTTCGCCCTGCACTGGTTGCCGGACGAAGGCCAGGACCGCTCCGGTTAGCGGTGGCCGTCCGAGCGCTTGCGGTGGATCGTGAACGTCTCGAAGACCGACAGTTCGCCGTGCGGCTTGTTCACGTTGTAGTACGTCACGTGCATGCGGGTCGTGTCACCGGCGTGCCGGCCCGGGTCGACGGTGAACGCCGCGAAGCCGTAGGGGTGTTCGAGGTCTCGGACGCCGGTCCAGATCGCCTCCTCCTTGGTGTAGGTGGAGGTGCGCTTGCCGTTGGAGCCGGGGCTCGACGACACGGCGGTGATGACCTTGGCGGTGCCGTCCTTGAAGAAGCTCTGGTTCGTGGTGCCCGAGACGCCACCGCCGCCGAGGATCATGTGCACGGTGCCGAGGCCGGTGTCGATGGAGTCGGTGGCCGTGGAGACCGGGTTCGGGGTCAGCGTCTCGCTGCCGGTGACGACACCGCGGACGGCCAGCGAGCGCTCGTAGTTGTGCTCGTGGCCGCACAGGACCAGGTCGACGCCGTAGCGGTCGAAGAGGGGGCCGTACTTCTGGCGCAGGCCGAGGTCGGCGCCGTTGGCGTCCGAGGAGCTGATCATCACCTGGTGCATGGCGACGACGATCCAGTCGGTGTCGCGCGAGGCCCGGGCCGCCTTCAACTCCTTCTCCAGGAAGGCGAGTTGGCGGCCGCCGGAGTAGCCGTTGATGTAGACGTCGCCGCCGTCCTGGAGGCAGTTGTCGTCGTTCTGGAGCACGATCACCCGGACCGAGCCGACCGTGAACGCGTAGTACAGGCCCGCGAGTTCGGCGTCGGTCTCGGTGGAGGGGAGGGTGAAGTAGGACTGGTAGGCGCCGAGTCCGATCGGGCCGTTGGCCTTCTCGATCTCGTGGTTGCCGGCCGCCGGCATCCAGGGGCGGAAGCGGGCCGAACGGGTGTTGTTGGTGAAGAAGTTGTTCCAGGTGCGCACCCGGTCGACGTCCAGGTTGGCGTAGCAGAGGTCGCCGTTGAGGAGGTGGAAGAGCGGGGCGACCTGCTCGATGCCGGTGACGATGTCCTTGGTCGCCGGGGTGGAGTTCGCGTCGAGCGCGACCGTGCCGTCGGCGGCCCAGGTGACCTGCGGGGCGGACTGGTCGCCGAAGCTGGTGAAGGTGAACGGGGCCCGGCCGCGCGGCGCGGTGCGGAAGGTGCCGCTGTCGGGGGTCGCACCCTCGTGGGTGGCCATGTAGACGTAGTCGGTGCCGGGCGACAGCCGCGTCAGCGAGGCGTGGTGGACGTAGACGGTACGGCTGGATGTGCCGTCGATGTAGGTGACGGTGTGCGCGTCGGCGCTGGAGCCGAAGCCGTGCTCCAGCGTGCCGTAGCGCACGACGGGTCTGGTCACCGGTTTGTCGGTGATCCACGAGACGTTCATCCGGGTGCGCGGGTCGGCGCCGAAGGTGAGGTGCAGGCCCTGGACCGGGGAGGTCCCGGAGGAGTCCGCGGTGAGGTGCAGGGCCGGGGCGGCGAGCGGGGCGGCCTGCGCCGTGCCTGCTCCCAGCAAGGGGGTGACGGCCGCGCCGGCGCCGGCCGTACCGAGGAGACCCAGCGCGTGACGCCGGCTGACCCCCTCGGACGACTGCGCGGACCCGTCCGATGTCTCGGTCTGAGTGGTCATGGTGCCCTCCCTGGCGAGCAGTTGAGCTGACAACGTCCGCACATTGGCGCTTCCCGGCGGCCCCCGAGTGAACAGTGCGTGGCCAGACGGTCATCGCGGCCCGAGGGGCGGGCACCGGGGCCGATTCTTGCCCCGCGCTTTGCCGGGGACCGCCACTTCGTTGACATGGGCGGGCGGCCGGATGCGATCCGAGGCACCACAACCTCGTCGGCCGCCCGCCGGTCGTCGCGGTGTCCGACGGCATCACGCGCGTCCTCGTCCGCCGTGAGTCACTGGACGACATGGACCTCAGGGACATCGGGCTGTAGCCGCCGAGGCGGCGGCCAACTGGTCTGGACCGCGAGGAGAGGTCAAGGTCACAGCCATGTCCTCTGCCGCTCACCTGCGCTTTTGCCCTAGCATCCGAGCATGACGGTCCTGCCCGACGACGGGCTCTCGCTGGCCGCCGAGTTCCCTGACGCGACCCATGAGCAGTGGCAACGCCTGGTGGAAGGCGTACTGCGCAAGTCGGGCAAGGAAGTCTCGGGCGCCGCAGCGGAAGAAGCCCTGTCCACCTCGCTGGAGGACGGACTCCGTGCACGTCCCCTGTACACCGCCGACGACTCCGCACCCGAGCCCGGCCTCCCCGGTTTCGCCCCCTTCGTGCGGGGCGGCCGCGCCGAGGGCAACACCCTCGGCGGCTGGGACGTACGCCAGCAGCACACGACCGCCGACCCCGCCGCGGTCCTCGGCGACCTGGAGAACGGCGTCGCCTCGCTGTGGCTGGTCGTCGGCGAGCGAGGCATCCCGGTCGCGAAGCTCGGCAGCACCCTCGACGGCGTCTACCTCGACCTGGCGCCCGTCGTCCTCGACGCGGGTCCCGAAGTCGCGCCCGCCGCGGCCGAGTTGCTACGGCTGTACGAGGAGCGGGGCGTCGCCCGTGCGGCCGCCCGCGGCAACCTCGGTGCCGACCCGCTGGGCTTCGCGGCCCGTACCGGGGACGAGGGCTTCGACTTCGCGCCCGTCGCCGCGCTCGCCCGGCGCTGCGCCGAGGAGTACCCGGGGCTGCGCGCGCTGACCGTGGACGCGCTGCCGTACCACGAGGCCGGCGGTTCGGCGGCGCAGGAGCTGGGCGCCTCGCTGGCGACGGGTGTCGCCTATCTGCGTGAGCTGACCGAGGCGGGCCTGAGCGTCGAACAGGCCGTGGGACAGCTGGAGTTCAGGTACGCGGCGACCGCCGACCAGTTCCTGACGATCGCCAAGTTGCGTGCCGCGCGCAGGCTTTGGGCACGCGTGGCCGAGGTGTGCGGGGCGCCGGGCGGGCAGGTGCAGCACGCGGTGACCTCGCCGGTGATGATGTCCCGCCGCGACCCGTGGGTGAACATGCTGCGCACGACGGTCGCGACGCTGGCCGCCGGGGTGGGCGGCGCCGAGTCCGTCACCGTGCTGCCCTTCGACCACGCGCTGGGCCTGCCGGACGCGTTCGCACGCCGGATCGCCCGCAACACGTCGACGATCCTGGTGGAGGAGTCGCATCTGTCCCGGGTGATCGACCCGGCGGGCGGCTCCTGGTACGTGGAGCGGCTCACCGACGAACTCGCCCACGCGGGCTGGGAGTTCTTCCAGCACATCGAGCAACAGGGCGGCCAGGCAGCCGTATTGCGCTCGGGCAGCCTCCGTGAGGACCTCGCCACCACCTGGGCGGCCCGCAGCGCGAAGCTCGCCAAGCGCCGCGAACCCATCACCGGCGTGAGCGAGTTCCCGAACCTCGCCGAACGCCTCCCGGAGCGCGCACCCGCCCCCGAGCCGCCCTCCGGCGGACTGCCGCGCGTGCGCCGCGACGAGGCCTACGAAGAACTGCGCGCCCGCTCCGACGCCCACCTCGCGGCGACCGGCTCCCGGCCGCGGATCTACCTGGCGGCGCTCGGCCCGGCCGCCGCGCACACGGCACGCCTCACCTTCGCCTCGAACCTGTTCCAGGCGGGCGGCATCGAGCCCGTCACCGGGGGCGAGTTCGCGGACAGCGGGGCCACCGAGGCCTGCCTGTGCTCGAGCGACGCGCTGTACGAGGAGCAAGCGGCCACGATCGCCGGTGAGTTGAGGTCGGCCGGTGCCGGGCATGTGTTCCTCGCGGGCCGCCCCGGGCAGTACTCCGGTGTCGACGCCTACGTCTTCGCGGGCTGCGACGCCGTAGCCGTACTGTCCGCCACCCTCGACCGCATGGGAGTGTCCTGATGGCAGCGATGGGGCGCATCCCCGACTTCTCCGGGATCGAGCTGGGGGCCCCGGCCGCCGAGGCCGGTACCGACGAGTGGCGCGACGCCGTCAAGAAGGCGGCGGGGGGCGACGATCTGCTCTGGGAGACCCCGGAGGGCATCGCGGTCAAACCCCTGTACACCGGGCAGGACTTGGAGGGCCTGGACTTCCTGGCCACCTACCCGGGCATCGCGCCGTATCTGCGCGGCCCGTACCCGACGATGTACGTCAACCAGCCCTGGACGATCCGCCAGTACGCGGGTTTCTCCACGGCCGAGGAGTCCAACGCCTTCTACCGGCGCAATCTGGCGGCCGGCCAGAAGGGCCTGTCGGTCGCCTTCGACCTGCCCACGCACCGGGGTTACGACAGCGACCACCCGCGCGTGACCGGTGACGTCGGCATGGCGGGCGTGGCGATCGACTCGATCTACGACATGCGCCAGCTCTTCGACGGCATCCCGCTCGACAAGATGACCGTGTCGATGACGATGAACGGCGCGGTACTTCCAGTACTCGCCCTCTACATCGTGGCGGCGGAGGAACAGGGCGTACCGCCCGAGAAGTTGGCCGGGACCATCCAGAACGACATCCTCAAGGAGTTCATGGTCCGCAACACCTACATCTATCCGCCGAAGCCGTCGATGCGGATCATCTCCGACATCTTCGCGTACACCTCGCAGCGCATGCCCCGCTACAACTCCATCTCCATCTCCGGCTACCACATCCAAGAGGCGGGCGCGACGGCCGACTTGGAGCTGGCGTACACCCTCGCCGACGGGGTGGAGTACATCCGGGCGGGCCGGGACGCGGGGATGGATGTGGACGCGTTCGCACCCCGGCTGTCCTTCTTCTGGGCGATCGGCATGAACTTCTTCATGGAGATCGCGAAGATGCGCGCGGCCCGCCTCCTCTGGGCCAAGCTGGTCAAGCAGTTCGACCCGCAGAACGCCAAGTCCCTCTCCCTGCGCACCCATTCACAGACCTCGGGCTGGTCGCTGACCGCGCAGGACGTCTTCAACAACGTCACGCGCACCTGCGTGGAGGCGATGGCGGCCACCCAGGGCCACACCCAGTCACTCCACACCAACGCCCTGGACGAAGCCCTCGCGTTGCCCACCGACTTCTCGGCGCGCATCGCCCGCAACACCCAGCTCCTGATCCAGCAGGAGTCCGGCACGACCCGCGCGATCGACCCGTGGGGCGGCAGCGCGTACGTCGAGAAGCTGACCTACGACCTCGCGCGCCGCGCCTGGCAGCACATCGAGGAGGTCGAGGCGGCGGGCGGCATGGCCAAGGCTATCGACGCGGGCATCCCCAAGCTGCGCATCGAGGAAGCCGCGGCCCGCACCCAGGCCCGCATCGACTCCGGCCGCCAGCCGGTCATCGGCGTCAACAAGTACCGCGTGGAGACCGACGAGGAGATCGACGTCCTCAAGGTCGACAACTCCTCCGTACGCACCCAACAGATCGAGAAACTACGGCGGTTGCGCGCGGAGCGCGACGAACAGGCCACCCAGGACGCCCTGCACGCGCTGACCCGGGCTGCGGGCGGTGAGGGCAACCTGCTGGAGCTGGCGGTGAACGCGGCCCGCGCCAAGGCGACGGTCGGCGAGATCTCCGACGCGCTGGAGAAGGTGTACGGGCGGCACGCGAGCCAGATCCGTACGATCGCCGGTGTGTACCGCACCGAAGCCGGCGACTCCCCGTCCGTCGAGCGCACCCGTACCCTCGTGGCCGAGTTCGAGGAGTCCGAGGGCCGCCGCCCCCGCATCCTGGTCGCCAAGATGGGCCAGGACGGCCACGACCGCGGCCAGAAGGTGATCGCCACCGCGTTCGCCGACCTCGGCTTCGACGTGGACGTCGGCCCGCTGTTCCAGACCCCCGGCGAGGTGGCCCGCCAGGCCGTAGAGGCGGACGTGCACATCGTCGGAGTGTCGTCCCTCGCCGCCGGACACCTCACCCTCGTACCGGCGTTGAAGGAGTCCCTCGCCGAGGAGGGCCGCGAGGACATCATGATCGTGGTCGGCGGAGTCATCCCACCCCAGGATGTACCGACCCTCCTGGAGATGGGCGCGGCGGCCGTGTTCCCGCCCGGGACGGTGATCCCGGACGCGGCCTACGACCTGGTGCGGCGACTGGCCGCCGACCTCGGCCACGACCTCTGAGCCCCATGGCGATCGACCTCGACACCTATGTGAAGGGCGTACTCGACGGGAAGCGGGCGCTGGTGGCCCGCGCCATCACCCTCGTCGAGTCGACCAGGCCCCAACACCGGGTCATGGCCCAGGAGTTGCTGACCGAACTGCTGCCGCACAGCGGCCAGGCCCGGCGGATCGGCATCAGCGGCGTACCGGGCGTGGGCAAGTCGACGTTCATCGACGCCTTCGGCACACTCCTCACCTCGCTCGGCTTCCGGGTCGCGGTCCTCGCCGTCGACCCGTCGTCGAGCCGCACGGGCGGTTCGATCCTCGGCGACAAGACCCGCATGGAACGCCTCGCCGTCGACCCGGCCGCCTTCGTCCGCCCCTCCCCCACCGCCGGCACCCTCGGCGGCGTCGCGAAGGCGACCCGCGAGTCCATCGTGGTGATGGAGGCGGCGGGCTACGACGTCGTCCTCGTCGAGACGGTAGGCGTAGGCCAGTCGGAGACGGCGGTCGCCAACATGGTCGACTCCTTCCTGCTGTTGACTCTCGCCCGCACCGGCGACCAGCTACAGGGCATCAAGAAGGGCGTCCTGGAACTGGCGGACGTCATCGCCGTCAACAAGGCGGACGGGCCGCATGAGCGCGATGCGAAGAGCGCCGCGCGTGAACTGGCGGGCGCACTAAGGCTGATGCATCCCGCAGACGCGGCCTGGACCCCGCCGGTCCTGAGTTGCAGCGCGCGCGAGGGAACGGGCCTGGACACGGTCTGGGAACGCCTCGAACAACACCGTTCACTGCTGGACTCCACGGGCCGCTTGGCCGCGAAGCGCCGCGAGCAGCAGGTGGACTGGACGTGGACGATGGTCCGCGAGGAACTGCTGGGCCGCCTGCACGCCGACCCGTCCGTACGCGCGCTTGCTCCGGACCTAGAACGCCAGGTACGAGAGGGCGAGTTGACGGCGACACTTGCGGCTGAGGAAATCCTGCGAGCTTTCGAGTCCCGTTCAACCGAGTTGCCCTAAGGGGCGCGGGGCTGTATCGATTTGCGGCTCCGCCGCGTGGGCGCGACCAGCCCCCACCGGGCCGCAGACAAAAATCGACGCAACCACCCCCCACCCTTTACGCTGGCCACGCAGCTGGTTCGCCCCGTCACCCAGACGGACGCGTCGCAAGAGGGAACCCGGTGAAACTCCGGGACTGCCCCGCAGCGGTAAGCAGGAACGACCGCCGTCACACGCACTGGGCCCACAACAGGACCTGGGAAGCGACGGCCAGTAGGTGTCCTCCGGTCAAACGGAGGCCGTGCCCGCAAGTCCGAAGACCTGCCAACTGCCCACGCGCGAACGAATTTCGTGCGCGGAATCCCGGTGACCTCGTGGGCGGGTCGGCGTACACATCGGCGGACACGACAACCGTCCGATCTGGCGTTCCTTCGCGCTCCCGTCCCGTCGCCGGGACTTCAGGGAGACATCTCGCGAAGGAGAGTTCCGTGACGACAAAGTCCGCAGCCGCGGCAGCACGGTCCACCGTGTACGGCTACCCCCGTCAGGGCAGGGGCCGTGAACTGAAGAAGGCCATCGAGGGGTACTGGAAGGGCCGCGTCGACGCCGACGCCCTCCGGACCACCGCCACCGAACTGCGCAGCACGAACTGGCGGCAGCTCGCCGAGGCCGGCATCCACGAGGTACCGACCGGCGACTTCTCGTACTACGACCATGTCCTGGACACCAGCGTCATGGTCGGCGCGATCCCCCAACGCCACCGCGCCGCCGTCGAACTCGACGCGCTGGACGGCTACTTCGCGATGGCACGCGGCACCCAGGACGTGGCGCCGCTGGAGATGACGAAGTGGTTCGACACCAACTACCACTACCTCGTGCCCGAGTTGGGCCCGGACACCGTCTTCACCGCCGACTCCACCAAGCAGGTCGCGGAGTTGAAGGAGGCCCTCGCCCTGGGTCTGACCGCCCGCCCCGTCCTGGTCGGCCCGGTCACCTACCTCCTGCTCGCCAAGCCCGCGCCGGGGGTGTCCGCGGACTTCGAACCGCTGACCCTCCTGGACCGGTTGCTGCCCGTGTACGCCGAGGTCCTCGCCGACCTGCGCGCGGCGGGCGCGGAGTGGGTGCAGCTGGACGAGCCCGCCCTGGTCCAGGACCGCACCCCGGCCGAACTGAGCGCCACCACGCGCGCCTACCGCGATCTCGGAGCCCTCCCCGACCGGCCGAAGCTCCTGATCGCGTCCTACTTCGACCGGCTGGGCGACGCGCTCCCGGTCCTCGCGAAGGCACCCGTGGAGGGCCTCGCCCTCGACTTCACCGAGTCCGCCGCCGCGAACCTGGACGCCCTGGCCGCGGTGGGCGGACTGTCCGGCAAGCGGCTGGTAGCAGGCGTGGTCAACGGCCGTAACGTGTGGGTCAACGACCTCACCAAGTCCCTCGTCACACTGGGCACGTTGCTCGGTCTTGCCGACCGGGTCGACGTGGCCGCCTCCTGCTCGCTCCTCCATGTGCCGCTCGACGCCGCCGCCGAGCGGGACATCGAGCCGCAGATCCTGCGCTGGCTCGCGTTCGCGCGGCAGAAGACGGGCGAGATCGTCACCCTCGCCAAGGGCCTGGCCCAGGGCACCGACACGATCGCCGCCGAACTCGCCGCCAACCGCGCCGACTTGGCATCCCGCGCCGGTTCGGCGCTCACCAGCGACCCCGCCGTACGGGCTCGGGCCGCCTCGGTCACGGACGCCGACGCCCGCCGCTCCCAGCCGTACACGGAGCGTACGACGGCCCAGCGCACGCACCTCGAGCTGCCGCCGCTGCCGACCACCACCATCGGCTCCTTCCCGCAGACCGCCGAACTGCGCACCGCGCGGGCCGACTTGAGGGCGCGGCGGATCGACACGGCCGGTTACGAGGAGCGGATCAAGGCCGAGATCCAGGAGGTGATCTCGTTCCAGGAGAAGACCGGCCTGGACGTCCTCGTGCACGGCGAACCCGAACGCAACGACATGGTCCAGTACTTCGCCGAGCAGCTGACGGGCTACCTCGCCACGCGGCACGGCTGGGTCCAGTCCTACGGCACCCGTTACGTCCGCCCGCCGATCCTGGCCGGCGACATCTCCCGCCCGGAACCGATGACGGTGCGCTGGACGACGTACGCCCAGTCGCTCACCGGGCGTCCGGTCAAGGGCATGCTCACCGGACCGGTCACCATGCTCGCCTGGTCCTTCGTCCGTGACGACCAGCCGCTCGGCGACACCGCGCGGCAGGTCGCCCTCGCCCTGCGTGACGAGGTCAACGACCTTGAGGCGGCCGGGACTTCGGTCATCCAGGTCGACGAACCCGCGCTGCGTGAGACCCTCCCGCTGCGCGCGGCGGACCGGGAGGCGTATCTCGCCTGGGCCACGGAGGCGTTCCGGCTGACCACCGCCAGCGTCCGTCCGGAGACGCAGGTCCACACCCACATGTGCTACGCCGAGTTCGGCGACATCGTGCGGGCCATCGACGACCTCGACGCGGACGTCATCAGCCTGGAGGCGGCCCGCTCGCACATGCAGGTGGCGCGCGAGCTGGCCGAGCACGGCTATCCGCGCGAGGCGGGACCGGGTGTCTACGACATCCACTCCCCGCGCGTACCGAGCACGGCCGAGGCGGCGGCCTTGCTGCGCAAGGGACTTGAGGCCATCCCGGCGGAGCGGTTGTGGGTCAACCCGGACTGCGGCCTGAAGACCCGCGGCTGGCCCGAGACCCGCGCGTCCCTGGAGAACCTGGTCGCCGCGGCCCACACGGTCCGCGAAGAGCTGGCCGGTTCCTGACCCGATGGTGGTGGGGGCGGCCGAGCACGCTCGCGACGGCGCCCGAGACCTCGACCACCACCGTCGTGACCGGATCGGCGAGGCGTGCGGCGAGCAGCGCGGCCGTCACCGGTACGGCGAGCACCAGCAACGCGGTGTGCTGCGGCTGCC
>NZ_JBLTJC010000254.1:0-15489 GCF_048158785.1 Streptomyces colwelliae
GAAGGGGCCTCGTCCTCAAACGCCGGACGGGCTGATGGTGCGGGCCTGCGCCCAGAAGTGAACGGACGGGCCGAGAGTGCCAGCCCGCGTTGAGAAGAGCCGGAGTTGAGAGGCGCCGGGCTAGCCGCGTGTGCTGGCCTGCATGAACACGTGCCGGACAGGCCGAACGATGCCGCCCGGCACCAGGAATTGGGCGCTCGTTTACCCGGTCCCCCAGTCCCCAAACTGAACGTGCCCCAGATCACACCCCCCGCCCTTCTTTCGCGAACCGCGTGCTTGATACAAATTGGCCGCGCGTTCCTGTCCGTCGACGGTCGTCGCCCAATCCCCCTTTTGAGCCGCTTCTTTCGCATGCCCTGGGAACGCCCGTGTTCGCCCGCACCACCACGCCCTGGCCCCTCGTCACCCTTTTCACGGCCGGGTACCTCGCCCCTTACCTCCTGCCCACCACCGTCGGCCGACTCGACGCCGGGCTTCCGCTCTCCGCCACGCAGGCCGGTGCCGTCGGCAGTGCGCTGCTGTCGAGTTCGGCCGCGGCGGGCTTTCTGCTCGCCTCGCGCGTCGACCGGGTCGGCCCGCGCACGCTCGCGCGGATCGGCCTCGCGCTGGCCGTTATCGGCTACAGCTCGGCCGCGTTCACGCACGCCGTCCCCGCGGTCGTCGCGGGCGCGGTCATGGGCGGCTTCGGATCGGGTACGGCCACCACGGTCGCCGCGTCCGGAATCGCCGCAGAACGCGACCCCCATCGCGCTTCCACGCTCGGCCTGTTGTGCGTGTCGGCGCTCGCGGGTGCCGTCTATCTGACGGTCCCGCACCTCGGCGCGGGCCACGGCCGGCCGCTCGCCGCGATCGCCCTCACCTCGCTCGCCGTATGGCCGTTGACCGGCCGGCTCCCCGTCCGTACGGCGACACCGCACACGCGCGTGGAGGCCGCCGGACTCCCCCACCGCCGCGCCGGACTGGTCCTCGCCGCCACCCTGCTCTGCTGGTCCCTCGCCCAGAACTCCCTCTGGGGCGTCAGCGGCCGCATCGGCATCGACCAGGCCCACCTCTCCGAGGTCACCGTCGGCGCGGTCTTCGCGATCGCGCTCGGCACCGGTCTCGTCGGCGTGATCGGCGCGGGCGCGCTCGGCACCCGGCTGGGGCGCGCGGTGCCGATCGGCGCGGGGACGGCCCTCATCGCGGGCTGCATCGTGCTCAGCGCGTCCGCGCACGACCTGAGGACGTTCGCGACCGGCGAGATCGCCTGGAACACCGTCTACCCGATCGTCCTGTCCTACGTCCTCGGCCTCGCCGCCTCCCTTGATCCGCGCGGGCGTTGGGCCGTCCTCGTCGGCGCGGCCTCGTCACTCGGCACGGCGGCTGGACCCCTGGTGGGCAGCGTGCTGTCGGCGCGGGCCGGGTTCCCGGCGATGGGCGTGATCCTCGCGGTGGGGCTGGTCGTGATCGCCGTGCCGATGACCGGAGTTGCGCTGTACACCGGCGGTCGGCTGCTGCTCCCGGGCACGGTCCGGCGGCGCGGGGGCACCCCGGGCGCCGTGGTCGCCGCGTCCGGCGGTATCCCCACCGGACCGGTACCGGAGATCGGCGCGCCCGAGCAGCCGGTCGTCGAGATCCCGCTGGACACCCCGGCCATCCCGGCTCAGGGGGCCTACGACACGGCGGGCCCCCGGCACGCGGGTGCCACAGCCACCGGCAGCGGCGGCTAGACGATCGGTTGGCGAGGATTCGCCGCATGACGCGGGCGTGGCGGAGCCGGCCGGTCTCGGAGGTGAAGCCGAGCACGGCCTGGGTCATCGCCAGGGTGACCAGCTCGGCGTCGGTGAGCCGCGGGGTGATCCGCACGGCCGGCCGGCATGGTGCGAGATGCCGGGATGCCTTCGGCAGGTCGTCGGTCTTCGCATGGAGTGCGGTCGCGAGGGTGTCCAACTCCGCCTTCATACACTGCCGTTGGGCGCCCTCGTCCCCTGCGCGCAGCCCATCCGATCTCTCGGAATCGATCATCCAGGGGTGCCGCGTCGGGAAACCGGCGGACAGACGTCGGCCGAGCGGGCCGCGGCGCACCGTCCGCGGATCGGGCCCGACCGGAGCCGACGGCCGGCGCGTTGGCCAGGCCGCTCTGCCGACGCCGCGTCAGTGTCCCTGTCCCTGGCGCACCGCGTGATCCACGCTCGCGTGCCGGGCGCCGCTCAGGCCTCGGCGGATGCGCCCGTCGCCGCCGCGATCAGGGCGGACGCCGCCGCGCGGGTGGTCGCGGCCACCGTGGAGTCGTGGTCCATCAGGGCAGAGATGCCGGCACCGTCGTAGAGGATCTGGAGCTGGTGGCCCAGTGCCTCGGGGTCGGCGGCGCCGGCCTCGGCGGCGAGGCGGGTGAAGAGTTCGCGCATCCAGCCGCGGTAGGCGTCCGCCGCTTCCTGGACCAGCCCGCCGGGGCCGGCCTCGGCGCCGGCCCGGATGAAGGCGCAGCCGCGGAAGTCGGGCCGGTCGAACTGCCGCCCCTGGGTCTCGAAGACCGCCAGCATCTGCTCGCGGGGTGTGTCGTGCTCCGCGACAGCCCGGGCGATCCGGTCGGCGGTGCCCGCGCGCCGGGTGTCGAGGTAGGCCCGGACGAGCTGCTCCTTGCCGCCGAAGGTGTTGTACAGCGACGCCTTGGCCACGCCCGCGTGCTCGATGACCCGGTCGATCCCGACGCTCTGCACGCCCTCGGCGTAGAACAGCTCGTTCGCGGCGGCGAGCAGGCGCTCACGCGCCGACGGCTTCGCGGTGCTCTGGACACTCGCCATGACGGTCACTCCTTCAGACAGATCTGTCTACATTATGCGCCGGTCGCGCCCCTCCGACGGAATCCACCGTGTCCCCACCATGTCCCGGCCGCGTCCCGGCCGGAGGCCACCCCTCAGGCGTTGCCGCCGACCCGCTCGCCCGGGAGGACCGCCGCCCCGTCCCGGCCGCCGCGCACCAGCCCGAGCAGCGCGAACGCCGCGAGGACGATCACGGCGACGCCGTACTCCTGCGCGGTGGCGGTCAGTCCGCCCGCGTGGACGACGAGGAACCCGGCGATCACGGCGGGCACCCCCATACCCAGGTAGGAGACGACGAAGAGGAGCGACAGCACCCCGGAACTCTCGTGCGGCCGGGCCAGCGGCATCACCGTACGGATACCGCCCTGGAACCCGCTGCCGAAGCCGACGCCCGCGATGGCGGTGCCGACGAAGAAGCCGGTGGGGGAGGAGTCGCGGATCGAGACGAGGGTGAGGGCCACCCCGGCGATCAGCGCGAGGATGCCGGTGAGCATTACCGTCCGGGTCGCCGCCGTCCGCAGGACCAGCACCGAGACGGCGGCCACTCCGGCGAGCACGAACAGGCTCAGCCCGCCGAGGACTTCGGAGCTGGAACCGGTCAACTGCCGTGCGAGGGACGGGCCGAGCGACCCGTACAGCCCGGCCAGCGCCCAGACGGCGAACAGCACCGGCGCGGCCACCAGCATCGGGCGGCGCACGGCGCGCGGCAGCTTGATCTCCGGCGCCAGGCTGGCCAGCGCCCCCGGCTTGCGGGTCACCGTCTCCGCCATCAGCGCGACGGCGACGGCCTGGAGGACGAAGAGCGCCAGCAGCCCGAGGTAGACCAGATGCGTGGGGGCGGGCAGGAACTGGACGACGAGGCCCGAGACCAGCGCGCCGGTCGCCGTGCCGATGCCCGGGACGACCGCGTTGGTGATCGTGCCGCGCGGCCGGTCGATGTCCATCATCCCCGCCCCGATCGCGCCGAGCGCGGCGCCGGTCGACAGCCCCTGGACGATCCGGGCGACCATCAGCCCCGATACGCCGTCGGCGGTGGCGAACACGATCATCGAGGCGGCCTGCGCCGCCAGCGCGGCCAGCAGCACCGGCCGCCTGCCGACGTGGTCGGGGAGCTTGCCCATGGTGAGCAGCCCGAGCAGCACGGCCACCGCGTAGACGCCGAAGACCACGGTGACGGTGATCGGGTCGAAGCCCCATTCGGCCTGGTAGACCGCGTAGAGCGGGGTCGGTGCGCTGGAGGCCGCGAGGAACGAGATGGTGATCGAGGCGAGTACGTACAGCGCCACTTTCGGCGGCAGCCGTCGGCCCCGCGCGGATACGGCGGCGGTGTCGGATGCGGATGCGGATGCGGAAGCAGATCCGGCGTCGACGCGCGCCGCATCCGAGGTGCGCGCCGGTTTGGACGCCGGGACGACCGAGAGATTCGTCATGACCATTCCCGTCCGAAGCATGAGTAGACCTGTCTGTCTAGTCGCGCATCAGATTAGACAGACAGGTCTACTCAGGTCAAGCGGGAGAGACGAGCGCCACTCGCGACGGGCCCACGGGCCCACCTTGGAATCGACCAGCTAGAAGACGTACGCCTCGACCTCGGCGAGATACCGCGTCCGGCGCTCCTCGTCGTCCTCCAGGAAGGACGCGACGAAGGAATTGCGGGCCAGCTCCCGCAACCGCTCCTCGGTCAGGCCAAGGGCCTCGCGCACCGCATCGAAGTTGTCGCCCGCGTAGCCCCCGAAGTAAGCCGGGTCGTCGGAGTTGACCGTGCAGAGCAGGCCCGCGTCCAGCATGGCGGGGAGCGGGTGCTCGGCGAGGACGTCCACGGCGCGCAGCCGGACGTTCGACAGCGGGCAGAGGGTGAGTGGGATGCGGTCCCGCACCAGCCGCGCCACCAACTCCTCGTCCTCCATGCACCGCAGCCCGTGGTCGACACGCTCGACGCCGAGGATGTCCAGCGCCTCGGTGATGTACGCCGGCGGGCCCTCCTCACCGGCGTGCGCGACGCGCCGTAGACCCAGCGCCGCGGCGGCCTCGTACACCTCGCGGAACTTCACCGGCGGGTGGCCGACCTCGGCCGAGTCGAGGCCGATGCCGGTGATGCGGTCGAGGTACGGCTTGGCCGCGTCCAGGGTCTCCTGGGCCGAGTCGGCGGACTCGTCGCGCAGGAAGCAGAGGATCAGGCGGGTCGAGATGCCGTGGTTGGTCTCACTGCTGCCCAGCGCCCGCCACAGGCCTTCCACCACCGTGCCCATGTCCACGCCCCGCGCGATGTGCGCCTGCGGGTCGAAGAAGATCTCCGCGTGCCGTACGCCCTGCGCGGCGGCGCGGGCGAGATAGGCGTTGGCGAGATCCTCGAAGTCCCGCTCGGTGCGCAGGACGGCCATCAGCTCGTAGTAGAGGTTCAGGAAGGTCTGGAGGTCCTCGAAGAGGTACGCCTTCCGGAGTTCCTCGGTGTCCGCGTACGGCAGCTCGACGCCGTTGCGGGCCGCGAGCGCGAAGGCCAGCTCGGGTTCCAGGGTGCCTTCGATGTGCAGGTGCAGTTCGGCTTTGGGAATGGGCATCGAAGTATCGTACGGGTGTTTTACCGCCGTTTCGGAACCGGCACCCTGAGTAGATCGTGCGCCACAGTCAGCTCACCCTCGAACCCCGCCGCCCGCGCCTGCCGCTCGAACTCCTCCGGCTCGGAGTAGCGCTGACTGAAGTGGGTCAGGACCAGGTGTCGCACGCCCGCCTCCTGCGCCACCCTCGCCGCCTGCCCGGCCGTCAAGTGCCCATGGTCTACGGCCAGTTGCTCGTCCTGGTCCAGGAACGTCGACTCGATGGCCAGCAGGTCGCAGCCCTCCGCGAGGGCGTGCACCCCGTCGCAGAGGCGGGTGTCCATGACGAACGCGAACCGCTGCCCGTGCCGTACCTCACTGACCTCGTCCAGCGAGACGCCGTCGACGGTCCCCTCGCGCTGGATGCGGCCCACGTCCGGGCCCTTGATGCCGTGCGCGGCCAGGCGGTCGGGGAGCATGCGGCGGCCGTCGGGTTCGGTGAGGCGGTAGCCGTAGGACTCGACGGGGTGGGAGAGCTTGTGGGTCTCCAGGGTGTACGCGGGTGTGGTGGCCAGTACGCCGTTCTCGGACACCGGGGACTCCGTGATGCCGACCGTCTCCCGGTACGCCGTGGCGTAGCGCAGGCGGTCGAAGAAGCGCTGGCCCGACTTCGGGTAGTGGGCGGTGATCGGGTGCGGGACGCGGTCCAGGTTGATGCGCTGGATGACGCCCGCGAGGCCGAGGGAGTGGTCGCCGTGGAAGTGGGTGACGCAGATCCGGTTGAGGTCGTGCGCGGCGACCTCGGCGCGCAGCATCTGGCGCTGGGTGCCCTCGCCGGGGTCGAAGAGGATGCCCTCGCCGTCCCAGCGCAGCAGGTAGCCGTTGTGGTTGCGGTGTCGGGTGGGGACCTGGCTTGCCGTGCCGAGGATCACCAACTCACGTACGGACATGGCGAGTTACCCGGGCGGCCACTGCATGCCGCGGCCGCCCATGACGTGGGCGTGGGCGTGGAACACGGTCTGGCCCACGCCGCTGCCGGTGTTGAAAATTACCCGGTAGCTGTCGAGCTTCTCGTCGGTCGCCACCTCGCCGGCCTCGCGCAGTACGTCCGCGGCGATCGTCGGTTCGGCGGCGGCGAGGGAGGCGGCGTCGGGGTAGTGGACCCTCGGGATCACCAGGACATGGGTCGGAGCCTGGGGGTTGATGTCCCGGAACGCGACGGTGGTGGGCGTCTCTCGGATGATCGTCGCGGGGATGTGGCCTGCGACGATCTTGCAGAACAGGCAGTCGTTCTGCGGCTCCCCTGACATATGGGTTCCCTCCGAGGCTGGGGGTGCTTTACGCGAGGCATCGTATCGTCGTTGGGTGCGGGTGCTCTGTGGCTGGTCGCGCAGTTCCCCGCGCCCCTTTAGGTGGGCAATGTGGGCGGGGTTTTTGCCGGACTGGTCTCCAGTGACTCCAATGCGATCCGGATCGCCTCGTCCAATTGTGCGTCCCTGCCCGCCGCGTAATCCTGCGGCCTCTGCACCACCTCCACGTCGGGATCGACCCCGTGGTTCTCGACCCCCCACCCATAACCCTCAAGCCAGAACGCGTACTTGGGCTGGGTGATCAGCGTGCCGTCGACCAACCTGTACCTGCTGTCGATGCCGATCACGCCGCCCCACGTGCGCGTGCCGACCACCGGGCCGATGCCCAGTGCCTTGATCGCCGCGTTGACGATGTCGCCGTCGGAGCCGGAGAACTCGTTGGCCACGGCTACGACGGGGCCGCGGGGGGCGTCCTCGGGGTAGCTGTAGGGGCGCATGCCTCGGGGGAGGTCCCAGCCGACGATGCGGCGGGCCAGTTTTTCCACGACCAACTGTGAGGTGTGGCCGCCGCGGTTCTCGCGGACGTCGACGACCAGGCCCTCGCGGGCCACCTCAACGCGCAGGTCGCGGTGGATCTGGGCCCAGCCGGGGGCCTGCATGTCGGGGACGTGGAGATAGCCGAGGCGGCCGCCGGACTTCTCGTGGACGTAGGCGCGGCGGTCGGCGACCCAGGCGTGGTAGTAGAGGGGTTCCTCGTCGGACAGGGGGACGACCACGGCGTGCCTCGGGTCGCCGCCGCCTGCTGGGGAGATGGTCAGCTCGATCGGTTTGCCCGCCGTGCCGACCAGGAGGGGGGCGGGGCCCGTCACCGGGTCCACGGGTTGGCCGGCGACAGCGAGAATCGCGTCTCCCGCGCGGACGGCTACGCCGGGGGCGGCGAGCGGGGCGCGGGCGTTCGGGTCGGACGTCTCCGAGGGCAGGATGCGGTCGATGCGCCAACTGCCGTCCTCGTGACGGGAGATGTCGGCGCCGAGCAGGCCCTGGCGTTCGCCGTGGCCGTGGCCGCCGCGCGGGGTGACGTAGGCGTGCGAGGTGCCGAGTTCGCCGTGCACCTCCCAGAGGAGGTCGACGAGGTCGTCGTGGGTGGCGACGCGGTCGAGGATCGGGCGGTAGCGGTCCAGGACTCCGTCCCAGTCGACGCCGCTCATGTCCGGGCGCCAGAAGTTGTCGCGCATGATGCGGCCGGTCTCGTCGAACATCTGGCGCCACTCGGCGGCCGGGTCGACGGTCTGGCGGATGCGGGACAGGTCGACGTTGATGTTCGTGTCGCTGTCGTCGTCGTCCGAGCCCGAGGCACGGCGGTCGCTCGGTACGACGCGGAGCTTGTGGTCCGTCCAGAGCAGGACGCGTTTGCCGTCGCCGCTGACCTCGAAGTGGTCGGCGTCCCCGGCGAGGTGCTCGATGCGCTGCTGGGCGAGGTCGTAGCGCTCCAACTCGGTTTTGGGGTCCGGGTCTTCGGGGGTCGCGCGGGTGGCGCCGAGGACTCCCTGGACCGGGTGGCGCAGCCACAGGACGCCGTCCTTGGCCGCTCGCAGGTTCGTGTAGCGGCCTGCCTCCACCGGGAAGGGGACGATGCGGTCGGCGAGGCCTTCGAGGTCGACGCGGGTGGTGGGGCGGCCCTCGCTGTCGGGGGTCTCGTCCTTGTCGGGGGCCTCGAAGGGGCGGCCGTGCCGCTGCGGTCCGAACGGGGACGGGGTCGTCGCGGCGAGGGTGATCAGGTGCGGGCGGTCGCCGACCACGAAGGCCAGGTCGAAGACGAACTCGTCGTAGACCGGGTCGAAGGAGCGGGTGGAGAGGAAGACCAGGTGCTTGCCGTCGAGGGTGAAGGCGGGGGCGTAGTCCTGGAAGCGGAGCGGGGTGGCCTCGGTGACCGACAGGTCGGTGGTGTTGGCGAGCTTGAGCTGGCGCAGCGGGCGCGGGCCCGGGTGCGACCAGGCCAGCCAGGACGAGTCCGGGGAGAAGGCCAGGCCCGAGGCGTCGCCGTTCTCGCTGCGGTCGACCTCGCGGACCTCGCCGGTCTCGCGCTCGACGAGGAGGACGCGGCCGTCGTGCGAGCCTACGGCGACCCGGCTGCCGTCGGGGGCCACGGTGAGGGCGAGGACGCGGCCGAGCTGTCCGGCGGCGAGTCTGCGCGGGGTGGCGCCGGGGGCGAGGCCGGTGGCGGGGGCGAACTCCAGGGCGTCGTCGCCGTCGGCGTCCGTCACCCACACCACCCATTCCTCGCCGTCGGCGCGGAAGGTGCGGGGCAGCCGGGCGCGGACGCCGGGGGTGGCCGCGAGCGCGCGGGCGGGGCCGGAGCGGTGGGTGACCCAGTGGACGGCGCCGCGCACGGCGACCGCGCTGCCGCGCGCGGTGTGGTCGGGCGACGCGGACCCGAACCAGCGGGCGGCGGACACCGGGAACGGCTGCTGGTCGGTGCGTTGGCCGCCGAGCCGGATGTCGAGGCGGCGCGGCTCGGCGCCGTCCAGGTCGTCGAGGAGCCAGAGTTCACCGGCGGAGGAGTAGACGATCCGGGTGCCGTCACCGGACGCGTGCCGGGCGTAGAAGCCGTCGAGGGGAGTGTGGCGGCGGAGGTCCGAGCCGTCGGCGAGGGAGGAGTAGAGCGCGCCGGTGCCCTCGTGGTCGGAGAGGAACGCGATCCGCTCCCCCGCCCACACCGGGTACTCGATGTTGCCGTCCAACTCCTCGTGCAGGCGCGTGAATTCGCCGTCGCCGTCGCGGTCGATCCACAACTTGCCCGCCGTACCGCCCCGGTAGCGCTTCCACCAAGCCGCCTCGCGGCCCATGGGCGCGGAGAGCAGGACCGTGCCGGGCCCGCCGTGGGCGACGTCGCCGACCCAGCCGTACGGGAGGGTGGTCGCCGATCCGCCGTCCAGGGGGACCGAACGGGCCCAGCTGCGGCGGAGGTTGGCCTGGCCGTGGGTGCTGGTCACGAGGACCTCGCCGGCGGCGGTCCAGCCGCGCACCTGGGTGCGTGAACTGCCCCAGTACGTCAGGCGCTTGGCGGGGCCGCCGTCGACCGGGGCGATGTGCACCTCGGGGGCGCCGTCGCGGGCGGAGGTCCAGGCGACGGTCGTGCCGTCGGGCGAGATGCGGGGGTGGGTCACCGGCACGTTCTCCGCGCTGACCCGCCAGGCCCGGCCGCCGCCGTCGAGGGACGCCAGCCACACGTCGTCCTCGGCGGTGAAGGCGACCAACTCGCCGTGCGGATGCGGGAAGCGGAGATAGGCCTGGGCTGCGGACGCTGAGGGCTGAGTCACCTGATCAGGTTATGCATCGGCGGTATCCGCCGACAGTCCTTTGGATCACTTGCCTTCGACAGGCCAGCAGGTCGGGTCGCCCTTGCACCAGATCGTCTTCGTCACCGTGACCGTGACGGTCGGGCCCGGGCCGTAGGTGAGACTCGGGTCCGGATTCAACACGGACGACGGCGTCGCCGCGTTGCAGTCGCCGAGCCCGGTCACGTGGAACACCTGCTTGCCGGCGACCTTGCCGACCAGGTCACCGCGCACACACGCGCCGTCGACGGCCCGGGTGACCTTGCCGGTGACGGTGATGTCCCGGTTGTCGTTCGTCTGCCCCTGGCAGTCGACGCTGACGACCGTGGTCTCGGTCGGCGAGGGCGTCTTCCCGGGCGTGTAGGCCTTGTCGTTGCTGCCGTAGCTGCCCGTGCAGGTCAGCCAGCGCACGCTCACATGGTCCCGCTTGAACTCCGCGGTCGCCGTCTTGTCGGTCGTGTACGCGACGGTCGCCGAGCTGAGATCACCGGGCTGACACGCGACGGCCCCGCCCACGGTCACCATCGCGAGCCCCGCCACCGCGGCCACCCGCCGACCGCGCGGCCGACGCCAGTTCCGTCTCAACACCCCCATGGACGGCAGCCTGCCACCGTCGGACCGCACACGGAAGAGCGCATACGGCCACCCGTGCGCCGGGGGCGCAATTCCCCAGCGTGTGGCCTCAGCCGCGCAGCAGCAGCCACTCCTGAAGCTCCACCACATTGCCCTCGGGGTCCTTGAGATGGGCGACCCGCATCCGGTCCGTCATCGGCGCGGGCCCGTGCAGCAGCTCCGCGCCCCGGGCGGTGATCTGCTCGCAGTAATCGTCCAGACCGTCGACGCGCAGGACCACCAGCGAGCGGTGCCCGGTCGCCAAGTCACCGAGTTCACCCAGGACTTGGGCCATCATCGCCCGGTCCTGCAACGCGATCCCGGCGGACCCCGTGGAGGGGCTGAACTTCTCGTACGGTCCCTCGGCCGCCCCCGACTGGGGCTTCAGGCCGAGGACTTCGGCGTAGAAGCGGTAGCAGGCGGCGAAGTCGGTGACGAGCAGCCGTACTTGGGCGAGTTCCACGGCGATCCCCCTGGTTCAGGACCAGCGTCCGGTACGGCCCAGGAGCAGGGCGCTCGCCGCGGTCCCGGCGGTCGAAGTACGCAGCACGCTACGCCCGAGCCGGTAGGCCTTCGCACCCGCGTCCTCGAAGAGCGCCAACTCCTCGGGGGAGACGCCTCCTTCGGGGCCCACGACCAGTACGATCTCGCCCTCGGCGGGGAGTTCGGCGGTGGCCAGGGGTTCGCTGCCGTAGTCGCGGTCCTCGTGGAGGACGGCGGCGAAGTCGGCTTTGGCCAGAAGTGCCGCAACCTGTTTGCTCGTCGCCGCGTCCGCGACCTCCGGGAAGCGCAGCCGGCGGGACTGCTTGCCGGCCTCCCGTGCGGTGGCCCGCCACTTCGCGAGGGCCTTGAGGCCCCGGTCGCCCTTCCACTGCGTGATGCAACGGGCGGCCGCCCAGGGGACGATGGCGTCGACGCCGGTCTCGGTCATCGTCTCGACGGCCAGCTCGCCGCGGTCACCCTTGGGGAGGGCCTGGACGACGGTGATACGGGGCTGTTCCTGGGGCTCCTCGAAGACGGTCGAACCCAGGACGACGAGGCGGTCCTTGCCCTCCACGGTCTTGACGACACCGTCCAGATACCGGCCGTGCCCGTCGGTGAGCGTGATGTCCTCACCTGGCCGCAGGCGCTTCACCGAGACCGCGTGCCGACCCTCGGGGCCGTCGAGGACGACCTCACCGCCGCTGAAATCCGGGATCTCCAGGGGGTCGAGGATGAACACCGCCGCGGTCATCGGAGCTCACCCCCGGCCGACAACGCTGTCCGGGCGGACGCCAGTTCGGCGACCAGGACCTCGACCAGCTGGCCGGCCGGCAGCTCGCGTGCCATGCGGTGGCCCTGTCCGGCCCACAGCGCCATGCCCTGCGGGTCCCCGGCCTTCGCGGCGGCCTTGCGCAGCGGCGAGGTGAGGTGGTGGATCTCCGGGTACGCGGCCGGGGCGTACGGGCCGTGCTCGCGCATGAAGCGGTTGACCAGGCCGCGGGCCGGGCGGCCGGAGAAGGCGCGGGTCAACTCGGTACGCGTGAAAAGGGGGTTGGTGAGTGCCTGCTTGTGGAGCGCGTGGGCGCCGGACTCCGGCGCGGCCACGAACGCCGTGCCGAGCTGGGCCGCGCTCGCGCCCGCCGCGAGGGCCGCGGCGATCTGGCTGCCGCGCATCAGACCGCCGGCGGCGACGATCGGGAGGCTCACGGTCTCGCGGATCTGGGCGACGAGGGAGAGCAGGCCGAGGCCGGCGCCGTCGTGCTCCGGGAGGTCGCGGTGGGTGCCCTGGTGGCCGCCGGCCTCGACGCCCTGCGCGATCACCGCGTCGGCACCGGCCCGCGCCACGGCGAGGGCCTCCTCGGCGGTGGTGACGGTGACGAGGGTGAAGGTGCCGGCCCGGCGCAGCGAGTCCAGTACCTCCGGGGTGGGGATGCCGAAGTGGAAGGAGGCGACCTTCACCGGGTTGTCGAGCAGGACGGACAGCTTGGCGTCGTAGCCGTCCTCGCGGCCGCTGTCCGGGTCGCCGAGTTCCGTCTCGTACCACGTGGCCTCGCCGGCCAGCTGGTGGGCGTAGACGTCGACGGCGGCCTTGTCCGCGTACTCCGGCTGCGGCATGAACAGGTTCACGCCGAAGGGGCGGCCGGTCAGGCTCCGCAGCTGCTTGATCTCCTGGTACATGCCGTCGGCCGTTTTGTACCCGGCGGCGAGGAATCCCAGCCCGCCGGCCTCGGACACGGCGGCCGCGAGACGCGGGACGGAGACACCGCCCGCCATCGGGGCCTGCACGATCGGATGAGGGAAGAGATCGGTCAGTGCGGAGGACATGACGGCATGTTGTCACGTCCTCCGAACAAGTCCGAATCCGGCCTTGGCGCTGGCACATGCCATTGGTTTCAGCCGGTCCGGCGATGGCGGACGAGGCCGTCCGGGTCAAAAGAGAGGGTCCGGGGGCGGCTGCCCCCGGACCCTCTCAGCGACCGTTGAAAGCGTCCTTGAGGCGGGAGAACAGCCCCTGCTGACCCGGCTGGAACGTCCCCATGGGGCGCTCCTCGCCGCGCAGCTTGGCCAGTTCGCGGAGCAGACGTTCCTGCTCCACGTCCAGCTTGGTCGGGGTGGTGACCTCGACGTGGACGATGAGGTCGCCCCGGCCGCCGCCGCGCAGATGCGTGATGCCTCTGGTGTGCAGCGGGATCGACTGGCCGGACTGGGTGCCCGGGCGGATGTCGACCTCCTCCATGCCGTCGAGTGTCTCCAACGGCACCTTCGTGCCCAGAGACGCCGCCGTCATCGGGAGGGTGACCGTGCAGTGCAGGTCGTCGCCGCGGCGCTGGAACATCGCGTGCGGCAGCTCGTGGATCTCGACGTACAGGTCACCGGCGGGGCCGCCGCCGGGGCCGACCTCGCCCTCGCCCGCGAGCTGGATCCGCGTGCCGTTGTCCACGCCCGCCGGGATCTTGACGGTGAGGGTGCGCCGCGAGCGGACGCGGCCGTCACCGGCGCACTCCGGGCACGGCGTCGGCACGACCGTGCCGAAGCCCTGGCACTGCGGGCAGGGGCGGGACGTCATGACCTGGCCCAGGAAGGACCGGGTCACCTGCGAGACCTCACCGCGACCGCGACACATGTCACAGGTCTGCGCGGAGGTGCCGGGAGCCGCGCCTTCACCGTTGCAGGTGTTGCAGACGACGGCCGTGTCGACCTGGATGTCCTTCGTGGTGCCGAAGGCCGCCTCGTCGAGCTCGATCTCCAGCCGGATCATCGCGTCCTGGCCACGGCGGGTGCGCGAGCGCGGTCCGCGCTGCGACGCCGTACCGAAGAACGCGTCCATGATGTCCGAGAAGTTCCCGAAGCCGCCCTGGCCGAAGCCGCCGGCGGCGCCGCCCGCCTGCGAGAGGGGGTCGCCGCCGAGGTCGTAGACCTGCTTCTTCTGCGGGTCCGAGAGCACCTCGTAAGCGGCGTTGATCTCCTTGAACCGCTCCTGGGTCTTCGGATCCGGATTCACGTCCGGGTGCAGCTCGCGCGCGAGCCTACGGAAGGCCTTCTTGATCTCATCCTGCGACGCGTCGCGACGCACGCCGAGAACGGCGTAGTAGTCCGTGGCCACTTAGGACTCCGCCAGGATCTGTCCGACGTACCGTGCCACTGCGCGTACCGCTCCCATCGTTCCCGGGTAATCCATGCGGGTCGGTCCGACCACGCCGAGCTTGGCGACTGCCTCGCCGCCCGAACCGTAACCGACCGACACCACGGAAGTGGAGTTGAGTCCCTCATAGGCGTTCTCGTGACCGATCCGTACGGTCATGCCCGAATCCCCCGCCTCACCAAGCAACTTGAGGAGGACGACCTGCTCCTCCAGGGCTTCCAGGATGGGGCGGATGGTGAGGGGAAAGTCATGTCCGAAGCGGGTGAGATTGGCGGTGCCGCCGATCATCAGCCGCTCCTCGGTCTCCTCGACGAGGGTCTCCAGGAGGGTGGAGAGCACCGTCGCGACCGTGCCGCGGTCCTCGGCCTCGAAGGCCTCCGGCAGGTCCTGCACGAGCTGCGGTACGTCCGCGAAGCGGCGGCCCGCGATCCGGCTGTTGAGCCGCGCGCGTAGATCCGCGAGCGAGCTCTCCCCGAAGGGCGCCGGGCAGTCGACCATGCGCTGCTCGACCCGCCCGGTGTCGGTGATCAGCACGAGCATCACGCGCGCGGGGGCCAGCGACAGCAGCTCCACGTGCCGGACGGTCGAGCGGGTCAGCGAGGGGTACTGCACGACGGCGACCTGCCGGGTGAGCTGCGCGAGCAGCCGGACCGTACGGCCCACGACGTCGTCGAGGTCCACGGCACCGTCGAGGAAGTTCTGGATCGCCTTGCGCTCGGGGCCGGTCATCGGCTTGACGCCGGCGAGCTTGTCGACGAACAGCCGGTAGCCCTTGTCGGTCGGAATGCGCCCGGCGCTGGTGTGCGGCTGGGCGATGTACCCCTCGTCCTCCAGGGCCGCCATGTCGTTGCGCACGGTCGCCGGGGAGACGCCGAGGCTGTGCCGCTCGGTGAGCGCCTTGGACCCCACCGGCTCCTCGGTGCCGACGTAATCCTGGACGATGGCGCGCAGCACCTGAAGCCTGCGTTCGCTGAGCATCGCGCACACCTCCAGTTCTGGTCGCCGTTTTGGTACCGGGCTGCCCTTTCCTGGCACTCTGTGCGCGTGAGTGCCAGCGTTCCCCGGCCCAGTGTACGGCCGTGAGGTACACCCCGGGCAAGGCCGGTCGTGCGATGTCATGCCGTGGGTGCCCTCACCGCTAGCGTCGCCGTATGACGGTGACTTGGGAAGAGGCCTGCGACTTCGGGCCGGGGATGGCGGTGAGAACGCGGCGCTCCTGCGGAAGTGCGGTCATGAGGGGCTCCTGGGGTGGTGCGGACGCTTTTCTTC
>NZ_JBLTJC010000255.1:0-15342 GCF_048158785.1 Streptomyces colwelliae
GGCGCGTTCCGTGCCGCTACGCCGGTCGTCCGAGCTCCCTAGGGCCAAGCTCGCGTTCGCACTCGGATTCGGGCTGGGCGGCGAGGCCGGTGAGCGCGGCGCCGCCGAGCACGAGGGCGATGTCCCGGACGCGGGAGGCGGGCAGCAGGTCGGCGAGGACACGGGTGCTGGGTGTCGACGACTTCGCGATCAAACGCGGACACACCTACGCCACAGTGCTGACCTGCGGAGAAACGCACCAGGTCATCGACGTGCTGCCCACCCGGGACGCCGGACCGTTGGCGACCTGGCTCCTGGCCCACCCCGGCATCGACATCGTGTGCCGTGACCGGGCTGGAGCCTATGCCGAGGGCGCCACCGTTGGCGCACCGGGCGCCCAACAGGTGGCCGACCGCTTCCATCTGTGGATGAACCTCGGCCAAGCCGTCGAGAAGTGCGTTGCGGCGCACCGCTCCTGCCTTTACCCGGCAACGTCCGGGCAGGCGTCGTGGGCCTCTCGACAGGCTCCGCCGTCCCCCGCGACATCGCACGGCGACGGGCGTCTCGCGGCGCGGCTGAGGGTCCATCATGCCCTGGTCCACCGTCTGTTGGAGCAGGGTATGGGGATTCGGGAGATCGCGCGCCACCTGGGCTGGGGCCGTCACACCGTCCAGCGGTACGCCCGTGCGGAGCACTGGCATCAGGTCTCCCCGGGACGCCACCGACGCGGCAGCAGCCTCGATGTCCACCACGCTTATCTCTCCATGCGCATCGCCGAGACCCGAGGACGCATTCCTCCACGGTGCTCTACCGCGAACTCGCCGAACGAGGCTGGCACGGCGGCTACTCCACGCTGCAGGACTGGGCCCGACACGAACTGCACCAGCCCCGCCGAACACCACAACCCCCTCCGGCACCGGCGAGCACGCGGCAGGTCACCGGCTGGCTCACCCGTCGACCGAGTTCGCTTACCGAGGACCAACACCAGCAGCTCAAGGCGATCCTGGACGACTGTCCCGAACTCGCCGTCGCTCACCACCTCATCCGGGACTTCGCCGACATGCTCACCCAGCAGACCGGCGTCCTCCTGCCCGCCTGGATCGATGAGGCTCTCACCGCGAACCTGCCCGGCATCACCGGCTTCGCACGCGGCTTGACCGGCGACCTTGAAGCCGTCGCTGCCGGGCTTACGCTCCGTTGGAGCTCGGGCGGTACCGAGGGAGCCGTGAACCGCATCAAAAAGATCAAAAGGCAACTCTACGGACGGGCCGACTTCACTCTCCTGCGGAAAATGATCCTGCTGGCATGACGAGCAGCGTCAGTTCCCCACGACCGCTGCGATCCTCGTGAAGGTCTGTCCGGCTTGCGACGTGATCGGTCGAGAACCCCTCGACAGCCCTGCACCACTGGAAGAATGCCAGCGTGATCGTTGAGAAGATGGACACACAGCGGGGCCTGGCCGAGGGTGATGTGGTCGCCACGGCCACGAGCTACCGCTCGTGGACCGTTCACGCAGCCCAGCTCGCTCCAGTGCCGGACCGCCCACAAGACGGGCTGGTCCCTCAGCGCCCGCTCTGCGACATCGCCCCCACGAACGTCCGAAAGCACGGCATGAGCGTCACCTGCCTGAAGTGCCTGGAGATCTTGGACAGTGGCGGCTTGTCCCTTGTCGCCGAAGGCTGGACCCCCGCTCCGGCTTTCCCCTCCACATGACCGGAGCACCGTCGAAGCATCTACATGCGAGAGGATGACCTCCCCTCACACCGCTCGAAGCCATCGGAGAGGCACCGCAGCATGACGAACAGCGCTCCCCAAACCGCCTCTCTCATCGCCGCCGAGGATGGCCTCATCGACCACATTCGGCAGCACGCCGAACTTTCCGAGACCGCCCACCGCAAACCCGAGAATTGGAGATACCCAAGTCAGTTCCATCTCCTGCTCACCATGGGCCGCCGGTTCACCCCCACGTCCAGTCCCGGCAGTCTCATCAAAATGCCTGACCGGCTCTGCTACAGCAATGCGGCCCGCTACGCCCTGGCCCACCGTGACGAAGGCCTGGTATACGCCGAGGGGTTCGCCCTCACCCATGCCGAGTTCGACGTCTATCTTCCTCATGCCTGGATCGTGCGACCTGACGGGACCGTGCTGGACCCAACCTGGGACGACGCACCCGGCCGGGCTTACGTCGGCATTCCGATCGCCGACTCCCGGCTGTGGCCCGTTGACGGCGGAGGGCTGCTCCAGGACTTCGGCCGGGCGTTGCCGCTGCTGCGCGACGGTTTCCCGCGAAATACGCTTGCCGATCTAGGCCGCCCGCTGATCGCGGAAAGGCACTCGTGAGCAACAACCGCGGGAAGGGTTCTATGGCGTCACCGCAAATGTCTGATGCCAAAGAGGCGAGCCACCATAGGCCAGTGGGTTTCGACGCTCCCTCTGACCTAGCAGCACTCACTCTCCGCCACGACTCCCCGTGATCGCTGACAGAGCCCGCTGAACGACGTCACAGCCAGGCTTGTGGGATCGGCTTGCTAGATGGACCCTCATGCGTAGGGATTGGACCTCTGGGTGCCCTCCCACTTCACCAGGCCGGGAGATGGACCCCCACGCATGGGGACTGGACGATCACGCGGTCGGTTAGACCCTGGGTGTCTCGGACGGGCCCCCACCAGTAGGGACGGAACAGCGAAGTCGCCCGCCTCCTCGCCTACGCAGCGGACTGACCCCCACCTGTAGGGACGGGACGCGGCGCGGGCCGCCTCACGGTCCACGGCGTAGGACTGACCCCCACGGGCAGGAGCAGCCCGTTTTTCGTTGGCGTGCAGATCCATCATCCGGGCCACCCGCTCGGGACCCCAACGTGCCCGTGCCGTCTCCGGCGCGACATGCGCGGCCCTGGCCACCGATTCCCATTTCTCACCCCGGTGCCGGGCATCCTGCACCGCAGCCGCGGTATAAATACCCAGCTCCCGCCGAATCGCCTCAGCACGCTCCAGCAGCGTCCCCAGTTCCTCTTCGCGCATCTCACTGTCCAGCAACTGCTGCGCCAGCCGACGAACCTCCGCCGCCACCGCCCGGCCCAAAGGCCCCTGCTGATCCACCACCGGAACCCGGCCCGCCTGCCGACGCCGCTGGGCTCGCCGGCGGCAGGCCGTGCCGCAGTACCTCCGGCGCCGCCCCGCGCCCGAATTCTGTACCAGGAGCCCCGCGCACACCACGCACGCCTCTGGGTGGGACGAACCAGTCGCCACGGTGTCTCCTCCCTCCGATTGCCGATGTCCTGCACGTACACCCCGGCCGGGGTGGGCAGCAGACATAGCCCGCGGCCTACCTTGGCCCGAAAAGGTCAGTCCAGCCGCGCCCAGAGAAAGCTGATCCGCGACGTGCGTGCCGCTGCCGCGGCGACGCTGGCGAGTGCCACGCATGCAGCGGCGGGCCACTGACCGGCAAATGGCAGGACGAAGGACAAAACCAGCACCACGACGGGGCCCAGGCTCACCGTGACAGCGAAGGCACGCAGGCGTGCGTAATTACCGCCGGTATTGCTAGCGTCCGGGTGCGTCCTGGACATCACGGTGCCCCGGACGACATTGGGAGCAGTCGTCTTTCTCCTCAGGGAATTGACGGCTGGTCAAAATGCGGAGGGGTCCCGGTCCGTTGGTACCATCCTTGAACCGGGGCCCACCTTCGGCGTGACCCTAGCGCGCTCCCGAATCACTCGGCTATCAGAGTGAGTCACTAACGGGTAAGCCGACGCATCAGCGTGCGAAAACGGCGCCTGAAGGACGGATTCCGGTGACGATCGTCCTGATGTTTCTTAAAGATGACCGCTACTGAAAGAAATCGATCGCCGCTGTCGGAAAACTCTCCTGATGCACTGTGCGCCGGCGTATGAAAATCCAGGCGGAGCACTCCGGCGCACTCACCACCTCGCATCGCGGATACGTCCCAGCCTTGCGCGCAGGAGGCCGCGAGGATGTACCGAAGGCCAGGTTCACGTCCTGCATGTGATCAGGAAGACGGTCGAGTGAACCGACCGCACCTCGATCCACAGGAAGTCACTCCCAGGAGAGGGCAACCGTCCTGCTAAAGCAGGCCAGCTCGGCTAGGTAGGCGCTGGCCTCGGCTTCCAGCGCGGCGACCAGTACCCGTCATGCTTCTTCCCGAACGATCTCGTCGGCCAAGGGAGAGCCGTTGGTGCTCACTCTGCTGAGCGCGGATGTATCTTCCCGGACGGCGTTACGAACACTGGCCTTGACCGGCGGCTTGTCGATCATTCGCCTGTAGGCACGTTTGCCCCGGCAGTTGCAGGAGGACTGGAGCATCGCCCGCCCAATGCTGGCGCCTCAGCTAAGACTACGAACCGGTGCGTCCACGTCAGGAAGGCCGCTCATCTCGAGGCCAGGGCGTTGATCCATCCGTCGCCTGGGGGCGGGACGAAGAAGTATCCGCCCCCGACGGTGAGGGTGTATTTGGCCATGGCCTCGCCCTGCAGCCGGTGTTGCACGGCTTCGAAGCCCTGTTCCAGGTTGCGTTGGAAGCAGGAGAAGATCAGACCTTGGTCGTCGTCGCTGTGACGGTAGTTGTAGCCGCGCCGGACCAGGGGCGGGGGGTTGCGCCGGTCGGGGGCTGCTCTGCGGACGTGGGAATCCAGGGGTGTGGTTTTGCCCTGCGGGTCGGCGGCGAACACGGGTTGCTCGGTCCCGGGTGTGCCGTCCAGCCACTGTCCGTCTCTGCCTCGGCCGACGATGCGCTCCTGCTCGTGGACGGTGTCCCGGTCCCAGAAATCCGTTGCGAGCCGGATGACGCGTATCACTTGGTAACTTCCGCCGACGGCCCACGATGGCTCACCTTGATCGCGGGTGATGGTCACGCGTTTGGCAACTCCCGCCGGGGTGTCGGGGTTTCCGTATCCCTCGGTGAAGTGGAACGGGTTGCGGGCCAGGCCTCGGCTGTCCTCTGTTCGGTTCTCGGGGCGTACGCCGTCCAGACGCCAGCGCACCCGCCACAGTGGCAGTTCGCGGAGCGCGTGCTCGGCTGCGTCCTGTACTACATGGGGTGATGTTCCTGTGATCTGGAGCAGGAGGTCCCCGTGTGACTGCGTGTGATCCAGTACGTCTCCAGGAAACGTCGGCATCTGCTTGAGGTGTCGGGGTCCGGCCACCGACGAGGGAAGCATGCTTTCCCCCATGGCCAACCAAGCGGCGACGTTGCCGCCGTCTACCGCTTCGACCACGTGGTGTGCAGTACGCAGGGAACCACCGGCGCGAGTTCCACCCCCAATGAAGTCGAGGGCTATTACCTGCGCGTACGGCAACGGGGCCGGGCCGCGGAGGTGAGCGGCCTCCTGGTCCTGGTGGCTGGATTCGCTGCGCAGAGCGACGGTGTCGGCAGCGGCGAGGCCGCCGGCGCCGACAGCGCCAGCGGCGATCGCGGCACGCAGGACCCCTCGCCTGGTTGTCGTTGTCACTGGTCGAGCTGCTCCTCGATGAGGCTGGCGGCAAGGGCGACGGCCTTATCCACCTCGCTAGTGACAAGCAGGATGTTGTTCTCGGCAACGGGATAGGCGGACACACCGAATTTGCCGGCGGCAGCGCCGATGACAGGGAACCGTTCGCCCCCGCGCATCTGGAAGTCGTCTGTCCGGGAGAAGGTGAGCATGGTGGTCGACAGTTCTGGATACAGCGTGCTCAGCAGCGGATGCCTGTGGGCAGCCTGCAACAGGGTCCACATCGCCGGCGTGTAGGGGTCCGAGCCAGAGTGCGGGGGGCGGAACTCCTGCAGCAGGCGCGTCCATGCCGATTCCGGACTGCGAGAGTCACTCAGCATGGCGCGTCTCCGTTCACGAAGGTCGTGATGGCCCGGGCAGCCGCGTTCCCGCAGATGTAGCGCAGCTCCATCGCCGTGACACGCGTGGCTACGTAACTCTCGCCGCCGGCCAGCATTTCGTCGACCCTTGTGATGCCGTGCATGTTGAAGGTCATGCGTCCACTGCGGCTGACAACGACGTCGATCATGTCTCGGACCATGGGCTCGGTCATGACGCCCCCGATGGGGACGTTGAACATGGCGTCGGTGTAGGTGATCGCTCCGACGCTTCGAGCGAACTCGTCCAGAAGCCCCTGCCGGCCACCATGGATGCTTCTCAGACCCAGGGCGAGGTGGGGCCCGCAGCCAGGCTGAGCGTTGTGGACCAGGACACCTTGGCCAGTGCCCACATAGTAGGTGTGGAGATCGTCGACGGTGAGGTTGTAGACCGGGGTCTGCTTGGTGTGGTGACGGATGGCAGTGATCTGTACCCGAGTGCCGCTGCTGGTTTGCAGCCATTGACTGGCCGTCAGGTTGCCTGCTTCGACCCACTGATGGAGTGCGGGAACCCAGAAGGGGTGGCCGCTAGTGGCGGTGAGGGCGCCTGTCTTGGTCCCGGCGGACCCGTCGGTGTCCACGGTGATGTCGACGAGTTGTTTGTCGCCGGTGCCCTTGATCAGGGCAGTGACCTTGCGGGGGACGGTCTCCCCGGTGTTGGGGTCGGTGGCGATGACGGTGTCGCCGACCTTGACGTCCTTGATCGGTTTGCGGGTTCCGTCGGCCATCAGGACCGGTGTGTCGCCGGTGAAGCTGTTGGGGGTAGCGCACTGGGCTATGCGGGAGCCTGCCCTGCCTTCGGCGAGGGCGCCGAGTCCTTCGCCGAGCATGCTGGCCAGGCAGCCGGTGGCGGCGGACATGCCGACCTGGCCCCAGTTGACTTTGCGTCCGGACAGACGCTGGGTGAGCCAGTCCAGGCCACCGTCCATGAGGCCGCCGATGATGCAGGCGGCGATCATGGGGTTGTTGCCGGTGGGGTCGGTGTAGGTGGTGGGGGAGGAGAGAGCGTACTGGTAGAGGTTGGTGCCGCCGGCCTGGCCGCTGGGGTCCTGGGAGATGAAGCGGCCGGTCTGGGGGTCGTAGTAGCGGTTGCGGTAGTAGAGCAGGCCGGTGCCGTCGTCCTCGCGGCCGGTGAAGGTGTACGGGTTCGTCGTAGCCGAACCGGAGGCGGTGGGGGTGCCGCCTGGGTCGTAGGCGTAGGTGGTGGCGACCGTTCCGTCGGAGTTGGCCAGGCCGACCACGCTGCCCAGGGCGTCCGTCAGATAGACCTGGGTCGTGCCGCTCTCGGTACGGGACAGGAACTCGTCCAAGCCCGAGGTGGCCACCGTGGCTGTCGTCGCTCCCGAACCATCCTGCTCCGCCAGCGGGTTGGTGCCGTCGGTGAGATACCGGCTGCTCGTGCCGCCAATGGTCTTGGAGACGCGACCGCCGAACGGGGCGTAGCCGAAGGACGAGGTGGTCCCTGCCTTGGCCAGGCCGGTGAGTTCGCCGCGGGCGTTCCAGGTGTAGGTGCGCAGGCCGTCATTGGTGAGCTGGCCGCGTGCGTCGTAAGTGAAGGTGCGGCCGTCGTAGCTGGTGATGCGGTTGTCCTTGCCGAACTGCGTGCCGCTCTCCGCGGCGGGCAGTGCCACCTTGGCCAGTGAGCCCGTCAGGCCGGTCTGCAGGGCCCGTTCGTCCCGTGTGTAGGCCAAGTCCCCGATGGTCTTGGCGCCTTGGGCGTACGCGATGGAGGTGATGACGCCGGTGGTGTCGTAGCCGGTGGTGCGGGTGATGCCGCCAGGCAGGGAGGCGGTCTTCTCCCGGCCCACGGCGTCCAGGCCGAAGGCGACTTCCTGGGTGCCGGACTTGACCGAGGTGAGGATGCCCGAGGCGTCGTAGCCGTAGGCGGTGCTGGTCCCGGCCGCGGTCATCGAGGTGCGCTGGTCGCTGGCGTCGTAGGTGTAGCCGACGGTGCCGGTGGGGCCGGTGGTGGAGGCCACGCGGTCGTAGGCGTCGTAGGTGAAGGACTGGTTGCCGGCCTGGCTGTCGGTGATCTGCTGGGGCAGGTCATTGGCCCCGTAGTCGTAGCTGACGGTGGATTCCGCCTGCCCCACACTGTCCACGCCGTACTGGGTGCGCTTGGGGCGGCCGAGCAGGTCGTGCTCGGCCACGGCCGATACGCCGGACCGGTTGGTCGCCGTCTTGAGGAAGCCGGCCGCGTCGTAGGCGAACAGCGCTTGTGCACCGAGCGGGTCGGTGGCCGATTTGGGGCGGTCGGCGTTGTCATAGGCCCAGGTGGTGGTGTTGCCGCGGGCGTCGGTGAGGGTGGTCAGGTTGCCGTTGGCGTCGTAGCCGAGGGCGGTGGTGTGACCGAGCGGGTCGGTGACCGTGCGGGTCTGGTTGAGCTTGTCGTAGGTCACGGTGGTCGCCGAACCCGACTCGTCGGTCAGGGTGATCGGCCGGCCTGCGGCATCCGTGAACTGCGTGGACGTACGGCCCTCGGAATCGGTGACGGCGGTGAGGTTGCCGTTGGCGTAGGCGTAGGCGGTGACCGCGTGCGCGGCGTCGGTGGCCGTCTTGACCTGGCCGGCGCTGTTGTACGTGTAGCTGGTCTCGCGGCCTTCGGGGTCGGTGGTCTTTGTCAGGTTGCCGTCGGCGTCGTAGGTGAACGTCGTTTTGTGGCCGAGCGCGTCGGTGACGCTGCCCGGCTGGTCGTAGGCGCCGTCGAAGACCATGCTGTCGCTGGAGCGGGCACTGCTGGTTTCGGCGAGTTGGACCACCTTGGTCACATGGCTGTTCGCGTCGTACGACAGCTCGGTGCGCCGCCCGTAGGGGTCCACCACCGCATTGACACGGTGTCCGGTGCCGCGCTCGTAGACCGTCTTACGGGCCAGAGCGCTGCCGTAGGCCTGGGTGTCGGAGGTGCCGTAGCCGCCGTCGAACTCCACCCGCCGCACCGCGCCGCCGGGTTGGGTCGCCTCCGTGGCGGTGACCTCGCCGGTCCCGGTGGTGGTGTAGGCGAAGGAGTATTCCTGCCCCTCGGTCAGCGTCTGGTGCTGGACCCGGCCGTCGGCGTTGTAGGTGTTGCTCATGTAGACGATGCCGCGGGCGTCCTTCGCGGTGGCGATGCGGTTGGAGGTGCCGTCATAGGTGTACGAACTCACCTTGCCCGCCGGGTCGGTGACCGTATCCAGCCGTCCCGCGCTGTCATACGTGTAGGACACGGTGCGGCCGGCGTTGTCCCGTGCCTGGGTGACCCGGTTGTGCGCGTCGTAGGTCAGCGCGATCCAGCGGCCCCCGGACGTGGTGAGGCGGGTGAGGTTGCCGCGGGTGGTGTAAGCGCGGGTGAGGGACAGGGTGTTGCCGTAGCGGTCGCGGATCTCCTTGAGCGGGGCGTACTGCGGGAACACCCACACGGTGCCGTCGGGGAAGGTCAGGTCCCAGCCCGTGTTGCCGTTCCAGTCGATCTTCGTGCCGCGGAACTGCCCTGATGCGCCTGTCAGTTCGAAGACGGCGTCGAGGAAGCTGGTGCCGGCGGAGGTGCGGTCGTAGTGGATCTTCTGCCCGCCGGGCAGATACAGGTCGACTTCCTGGTACTGCTCCTCGGAGTGCAGGAACGCGTTGTAGGTGAGGTCGCGTCCGATGCCGAAGGCACGGCTTGCGGTGTCTCCCTGCCAGTAGGTGCGGGTGATGTCGACGGGGGTGAGGGCGTCGTCGACGGCGAGGTCGGTGTGGGCGTCGGTGAGCAGGCCGGTGGACAGGTTCACCGGGTCGCCCGACAGCCAGTCGATGGTGTCATCCAGCCAGGAGGGCAGCCAGTTGGGCAGGTTGGTGGTGTTGAACATCGCGCCGGTGAACGCCCACACCCGGGTCTTGCTGTCCGGGACGACCTGGGTTGCGTCGGCGTTGACCTTGCCGTGTCCGTAGACGTACCAGCCCTTGCCGCCCGGGTCGTAGTCCATGAAGTCGACCTGGGTGCCGGGCGGCTCGTGCGTGTAGTTGGGGTAGATGATCTGGGCGCCCTTGGGGAACACGTACGTTCCGCCGGGCTGCACGGTGAAGTAGACCGGAACGATGCTGTTCTTCGGCAGCGGGAACGGCGGGCGGTCGATCGGGATCGCCGTGATGCCGAGTTCGGTGACCGTCTTGCCGTTCTCGTCGCGGATCACCGACCCCTTGGGGATACGGACCTCAAGGCCCGGGATCTTGGGGGTGGTCAGCACGATCTCCTTCTTCGCGGGCGCGTCGAAGGTGACGGTGTGCCGGGTGTCCAGCGGCGTCATCCACACCGGGAAGCCGAGGTCGATAGACAGACCGGCCTTGGGGTGGATGCGGATGTCGAAGCGGCCGTAGTTGCGCTTGTTCGTGTGGGCGCTGGAGCCGTCGATGACCAGGGTGGTGGCGTTCGCGCTGATCCCGCTGAGCAGGAAGCGGCCCCTGGAATCCGTGCGTGCGGTGGTGGCGCCGACCCGGACGGTCGCCTTGGCCAGCGGTGTGCCGTCGAGCTTGAGCACATGCCCACTCAGCGCGGTCGTGCCCGGCGGGGCACGTAGCCTCGTCGGAGCCTTGGGCCCGCTGCCGCGCCGGGTCACCCAGTCGCGGCCGGTGAGGTTCTGCTTGTCCGGCTGCCAGGCGTCGACGCCCGTGGGAGCAGTGCCGGTCTGCGCCTTCCCGCGGTCGGTGCCGGCACCGGTGCTGTCCTCGGTGTGCTGCACCTTGTCCGCGAGGGCTTGTTCGGCCTTCAAGGCGCTCAGGTTCGACGAACTCGCAAGCGCGGTGGTCGACAGGCCGATGCTGTAGGTGCCGGTCTTCAGCAGCGCGGGATCGACAGTGACGGTATAGGTGCCGGAGGCGGGCAGCGCCGCCATCGCGTACGAGGTGGTGCTCGTCGTCAAATACCGTGCGTCGACGAGCCACTTGCCGTCCGGCCCGAACACCGACAGATACCAGGCGTAGGGCGGGGTGCTGCCCAGCGAGAGGGTGAGTTTCTGCCCCGAAGTGCCCGTGAACGTGTAGCGGGCGTTCTGCCCAGCCGTTGCGATCGTGGCCGAGCCCGTGCCTCCGCCCACGGTGAGGGTTCCTGCGTTCACGTCCGGGACCAGCGTGGCGGTGGTCTGGCCGGTCACCGGAGTGAGGGGCTGCAGCAGCAGCCGGTAGGTGCCTGCGACGAGCGGGGCCCGCAGGGCCGCATCTGTCGTGGACGTGCTCAGGGAACCGAGGCTGCTCGGCGTGGTCGCGCCCGGCGCCAGCAGCATGATCCGGGTGCTTCCGGTGATCGTGGTGCCCGTGAACACCACCGTGTCGCCGTCGCCCGCCTTCGCGTCCAGCGTGTACTGCAGTGCCTGCCCGGGCCGGGCGATGGCACCCGTGCCGCCGCTCTGGGACAGCGCCCCCGCTTTGACCGGCGTCGACAGCCACAGGGTGACGCCGCCGGTGCCTGCGGATTGAGGCTCCAGCAGCAGCGTGTAGACGGAACCGGTTGCCAGGCCATTCACATGCACGGCCTGGGCGGTGTTCTTGGCCGCCTGGGCGAGGTAGTCGCCGTCCCCGCCCGCGGAGCCGATCAGGTTGACGTATGTGGCCTGGTTGATGGTGTTGCCGGTCAGTCCCAGGCCGAGGTCGGCGCTGTCCGGGGACGTGAACGTGACCCGTACGCGCTGGCCGGGGCGGGAGACGGTGACCGGCACCGAGGCGCCGTCGATACCGACGGCGACCGTCAGGTCGGCCGAGAGCGTCAGTTTGAAACTGCCCTGTGCACCGCTGTACGGGTCCATGACGACCGTGTAGGTGCCGGTCTCCGGCAGGTCGGACAGACCTACCGTCTTCGCGCTGGCGGCAGACACCGTCACGGAGGTGCCCACCTTCGCGCCGGACGGTGCGATGACGGTGAGGGCGAAGTAGCTCGTGAACGTGTTCTCCGTGATGCCGAGCGACAGATCATTCCCCGCCGATGCATCGAAGGTCGCCTCGGCGTTCTGCCCCAGCCGGGTGATGGCCACCGCGGCTGTGCTCCCGGTGCTGCTCAACTTGCCCACGTCCACCGGCCGGGCCAGCGTGATGGCGAGGGTTCCGGTGCCGATGCTGGCGGGCTGGGCCTCCAGCCGGTATGTGCCGGTCTGGGGGAGAGCGGTGCTGTCCCACTCCGTGGTGGCGCGGGAGGAGACGATGAAGCTGTCCACGCTGGTGCCGTCCGGCGCGTACAGCCGGAGGGTGACGTAGGAGGCGAAGCCCGTCGACGTCACGCCGAGCGACACCTTTTTGCCCGTCTCTGCGGTGAAGGAGGCGACGCCGTCCTGCCCGGGCCGGGTGACGGCCGACTGCGTGGCGGCACCGTCGGGGCTGAGGGTGCCGGCCTCGGCGTAGTGCGCGATGGTGACCTTCGCAGTGCCCGTCGCCGCGTTCGCGGGATCCAGGTAGAGGGTGTACCTCCCGGTCGCCGGCAGAGCATCGACATCCAGGGAGCCGTTGGACGCCTTGGACACGAACACGAAGTCCACCTGGTCCCGGTCCGGCTCGTACAGGCGCGCGTACACGCCGTCGCTCATCCCGGCGGTGTCGATGCCGAGGCTGAACGAGTCGCCCTTCGTCGCGCCGAACGTCCACAAGCCGTCCTGTCCGACCCTGCTCATGGCTGTGGCGGCGGGATCGCCGGTGAAGGACAGCTCTCCGCCTGCCGGATACGACACCGTGACGGTCACCGCACCGGTGGTGTCCAGCAGCGGGTCGATCACCAGGGTGTAGGTCCCGGACGCCGTCAGGTTGCGCACCTCGAAGTCGCTGGAGCCGTTGGAGGCGCTGAGGACCGAGCCGGTGCCGATCGTGTCGCCGAGTGGATCGATCAGCTGCACTGATGCTGTGGAAGGGAATGTGGACTGGGTGAAGCCGAAGGAGATGTCCCGGCCCTGGTCGGCGTCGAACAGCACGCGGGCGCGTTTGCCGGCCTGGGTGACGGCGGCGGACGGCGGGCTGGCATCGGTTACCGACGTGCGCACCGTGGTCTCGAAGTCCGCTTCGTCCCCCGAGAGCGGCACGGTGTAGTCGGCCGGGGAGACCGCTTTCCCGTCCGGGGTCTCCACGGTGATCCGACCGGTCGTCGTGGCCTCGGGCACCTTCACCGTGAGCGTGGTGGTGGTTGCACTGACCAGCTCGGCGAGCGTTCCGCCGTTGAAGCGGACGACGTTGTCCGAAGCGGTGGACGCGAGCCCGGTCCCCTGGATGGTCACTTCGGTGCCCGCGGGGCCGGACAAGGGGGCCATCGACGCGATCGCCGGGCCGGAGGGCGCCAGCGAGAACGCCTCGGCGGACTTGGCTGTGCTGCCTGCGACGGTCACGGCCACGGAGCCGTCGTCCGCGCCAACGGGGACGGTGACCACGAGACGGGTCGCCGAGGCGCGGGTAACCGTGGCGGTCGTGTCGCCGAACGCCACGGTGTCGCCAGCCGCTGTCGCCGAGAAACCGGTACCGGCCAGGGTGACCGTGGCACCGGCCTTGGCCCTGACCGGGACCACCGACAGCACGGAGAGGGTGCTGGAGGCGTACCGGTCGATGCCGAGCCGGTTGCCGGCCTCGTCGTAGCGGTAGCGGGCCGTCTGCCCGGTCGGGTCGCTCACGCCGACCAAGCGGCCTGCCGCGTCGTAGGCGTAGACAGCGTTGTCGGTGGTGGGTTCAGCGGTGCCGTCCGTCTGCGTGACGGAGGAGGCTGGCTTGGGCTGGGACGGCGCCGTCGTGGCGGCCGGGGCGGTTTTGGCCGGTCCCGGGTGCTGGGGGAGTGTCTGGGCCGACACGGCCCCCGAGGTCAGAGCGAGCACGAGTGCGCCCACCGTGATCAGCCGGTACCGGCCCTGTCTGATGGCACGAAAAACCCCGCCCCGTAACCGCATGCGCCCTCCCCAGAGCACTGCATGGGACGCGTACGCCCCATGACCCCCACACTCATCGCGCGATGCGTCACACCGTAGAGACAGGAGGTCATGTACGCGACAGGGGCGGCACTATCTGGCCGATATCGACCGCAGTGCGCAGGTGCTACTGGCGGGCCTTGGTGTGGATAGCGAGCACGCGCCGACCTGCGACAGGGTGGCCTGGACAGTCACAGGGATCGTCAGGCCTCCCCACGCTGTAGGGGCATGTTGATGGCTCGAATCCGGGCGGGCGCGTTGTGAGCCCCGCAGAACCGAGGACGCGAACCTTCCTGCGGACGAGTCATGCAATGCACGACTGCTGTTGTGGATGGCTGCGTTGGTGCACCACGTGACCAGCCCTCAGGCCGCGTAGGTCCTGGCGCAACCTCGTCGACATCGGACTCGCTACCGCGGAAAGGGGCGGATGCTGACCTTGGCGGCGTGCAGCCTCGTTGCCTCAGCGGTCGGTACCTTCGGACTTCTCCTCGGCCTGGGGCGCAGTTGTCGGCTCCGGCGCGTCGGGGGCGGTGTAGTAGACCGAGGTGCCCTGCTTGGTGCGCTGGGCCTTGCTCTTGGCCACGAGCCCTTCGAGAGTGACGCGTACGACCTTGGTCTTGATGCCGCGCTCGGGGTGAGCCTTGCCGAGTGCGGTGGAGATTTCCGCGGCGGAGCGCGGCTCGTTCTGCTCGGTGAGGTGGCGGCGGATGAGTTCCACCAGGGTGGGCCGGATCGCCGTCGTGCCGGCCTTGGAGGTGGCGGGCTTCTCAGCCGTCGTTTCCTGCACGGCTGTGGTCTTCCGTGCCCTTCGCTTGCTGGAGGGTGCGGCCTCGGTTCTTTGCTGGGGAGAAGACACTGCGGCACCCTTGGCCGTGGTCGACGGCTCATCCGGTTCGTGCGTGACGCCGAGCGCCTGCTGCATGTTCACCAGCACGCTGTGGTCCTGCTGCAGGGCAGTCAGCTGCTGTTGCAGAGTGGCGATTTCGGCGCCGACACGTTCCTGTTCTTTGAGGTTGCTTTCGAGGTCGCCGGCCACCTGGGCGATGTACTGGGATGTCAGTCCCGTGGCGACAGCTGTGCTCTCGGACATGGTGCTGGCCTTTCCTCGGTGTACGGCAGCGATCCAGGCGAGCGGCCTCGAACCGGGGCAGCGCTCCCTCTGTGCTGTACCGGCGGCACGGACGCTGTAACTGCCGCAAAATGCCTTGGCGTAGAGATACTACGGACAGGCGGAACCGGTTATTCCTCTCGTCGAGTGGCGTCCGCTGTTCGCCGCGGAGGTCAGAACCACTCTGTCTGGTGCCTTTGGAGCCCTGTTGCAGGGCGGGTTCGTGCGTGGGGGCTGGGGCAGTTGCCAGGCTGCCTCGTCGGTCTCCCGGTTGTGGTGCCAGGTTGTCAGGGTGCCTGTTGTCACCAGCCGGTCGAGGAGTTCTCCGGTCTGCTGCGGGGAGTGCCCGCACATGCGGCCGAGGGTGTCCATCTCGGTGCTGTGTTCGGTGTTGGCGGAGGTGTGTGCGGCCAGGGCCAGGGCGGTCAGCCGCAGGGCGGGCGGTTCTGCAGGCAGGGGCAGCGGGGCGGGGTGCAGCGCCCAGTGAGCGGCGCGCCGGCGGGCGCGGCGGCCGGG
>NZ_JBLTJC010000256.1:0-15191 GCF_048158785.1 Streptomyces colwelliae
CCCGCCACCCCGTCGTACGCCGACGGAGGCGCGGGCACAGGCGCGTACGGCGGCGAGGGCGTCGGCGGATACGGCGGCGACACGGCCGCCGGCGCGGGTGGGTACGGAGGCGACGGCTGGGGCACCCCGTACCAGCAGCCCGCGCCCAAGAAGCGCGGTGGCGGACGCGGCGGCCTGATCGCCGCGGTGCTGATCGCCGCGCTGGTCGCCGGCGGCCTGGGCGGCGGCATCGGCTACACGCTGGCCAAGGACAACGACAACAACAGCAACTCCACCACCGTCTCCGCCGACACCGGCAGCAGCGCCTCCGTGAAGCGCAGCCCGGGCACCATCGCGGCGGTCGCCGCCAAGTCCCTGCCCAGCACGGTCACCATCGAGGCCGAGAGCACCAGCGGCGAGGGCGGCACCGGCACGGGCTTCGTGTTCGACACCCAGGGCCACATCGTCACCAACAACCACGTCGTCGCCGACGCGGTCGACGGCGGCAAGCTCACGGCGACCTTCCCGGACGGCAAGAAGTACGACGCCGAGATCGTCGGCCACGCCCAGGGCTACGACGTCGCGGTCATCAAGCTGAAGGATGCCCCCAGCAACCTGAAGCCGCTCGCCCTCGGCGACTCGGACAAGGTGGCCGTCGGCGACGAGACGATCGCCATCGGCGCCCCCTTCGGCCTGTCCAACACGGTGACCACGGGCATCATCAGCGCCAAGAACCGCCCGGTGGCCTCCAGCGACGGCAGCTCCACCAGCAAGGCGTCGTACATGAGCGCCTTGCAGACCGACGCCTCGATCAACCCCGGCAACTCGGGCGGCCCGCTGCTCGACGCCCAGGGCTCGGTCATCGGCATCAACTCCGCGATCCAGTCGACCAGCAGCGGCGGCCTCGGCTCCACCAGCCAGTCCGGCTCGATCGGCCTGGGCTTCGCCATCCCGATCAACCAGGCGAAGTACGTCGCCCAGCAGCTGATCAAGACCGGCAAGCCGGTGTACGCCAAGATCGGCGCCTCCGTCTCCCTGGAGGACAGCACCGCCGGCGCGACGATCACCGCCGAGGGAGTCAGCGGCGCCTCCTCGGTGGAGGCCGGCGGCCCCGCGGCCAAGGCGGGTCTCAAGGCCGGCGACGTCATCGTCAAGCTCGACGACTCGGTGATCGACAGCGGCCCGACCCTCATCGGCGAGATCTGGACCCACAAGCCGGGCGACAAGGTCAAGATCACGTACAAGCGCGGCGGTACGGAGCACACGACCGACCTGACTCTCGGGTCGAGGGTCGGCGACAGCTGACGCGGCTGACACAGCTGATGCGGCTGGCACAGCTGACGTAGCGTCATATGGTCGGCCGATCGGGCCGGGCGAGGACCTCCTCGCCCGGCCCGATCGTTTTGTGCCCTCCACGCGTGCGTGCACCACGAGGGAACCGGATTCCTCCCTGCGGCGAAGTACGGGTGAAAGCCCAGTCTTCATCAGCGTGTTCGCATCGACGAGAGGAGCCCCGATGACCGTCGGACCAGGCGTCAGGGTGGGGCAGGACAGCGACGCCTCGGTGATCGAACGGTCGTGGGATGAGCCCGAGGCATTCGCCGTGCTCTTCGACCGCCATGCCGACTCGGTGCACCGTTACGCGGCGCGCCGGCTCGGTACGGAGGTCGCCGAGGACCTGATGGCGGAGACGTTCACCACCGCGTTCCAGCAGCGCTTCCGGTACAACACGGAACTGGCCGACGCCCGCCCGTGGTTGTTCGGCATCGCGACCAACCTCATAGGCCGGCACCGGCGCGCCGAGGCCCGACGGCTGAAGGCGATCGGCCGGCTGCCGACGGCCGCACCCGCCGCCGGCGCTGAGGACACCGTCGCCGACCGGGTGGCCGCGAAGGTCAGCGCACAGGCCGTACGGGGCGAACTGGCCCTGGCCATGGCCCGGTTGCCCGCCAGGCACCGGGACGTGCTGCTGCTGGTCGCCTGGGCCGACCTCGGCTACGAGGAGGTCGCGCGCGCCCTGGAGATACCGGTGGGGACGGTCCGGTCACGGCTGCACAGGGCTCGCAGAAAACTTCGCGACGCATTGGGCGGATCCGATCCGACAGCCTTCCGAGAGGAATCCGACGATGAGTGAACCGAGAAACGAACTCCACCTCCTGAGGGAGTGGGACGCGGACACACCCCCGCTCACGGACCCCGCACGCGCGCGTGCCCGCTTCCGCCTCCACCAGGCGATGCTCCAGCCCACCACCCTCGCCCCCGCGACCGTACGACGCCGTCCGGTCCTGCGGATGGCGGTGGCGGGCGTCGCGGCCGCCGCGGTGGCCACGAGCGTCGTGATCGCCGAGCACGACAACGAGTCCTCACCCCGCACCCAGCCGGTGAGCGCGAGCACCGTGCTGCACGGCGCGGCGGCCGAGGAACGCCGCCTGGAGAAGCCGATCGCCCCGCGCGACGACCAGTTCATCTACACGAAGGAGATCATCAAGGAGACCCCGACCAAGGGCGGCCGGACCAGGACGTACGTCGACGAGAGCTGGAACTCGGTCGACGGCTCCAAGAAGTCCTACGTCAGCGAACTGGGCCACAAGCAATGGGTCCCGGTGTTCGTTCCGGGCCAGAGCACCTGGCCGCCGACCAAGTGGACCGACCTCGAGCAACTGCCCACCGATCCGCGCAAGTTGGTGATCACCCTGCGGGACATGGGCGGAAAGCCGGACTACAGCAAGCCGATGAAGGCCGCCGACTGGCCGATGACCCAGGTCTTCGTCTCCGGTCTGCTCCGCGCCCCCGTCCTGCCGAAGGGGCTGCGCTCCGCGGCCTACGAGGCGCTCGCCGCCGTCCCCGGCATGAAGGTCCTGCCCCACCAGAAGGACGTCGACGGGCGCGTGGGCGTCGGCATCCAGTACATGGGACCCGCCGGGACCCCCTGGGCACACGGCGGCCCGGTCATGGTCTTCGACGCGAAGACGTACCGGTACCTCGGCATGCACGATCGGCGCACGGCGGGCGGGACGAGGTACGAGCAGTGGACGTACATCGCCGCGAGCGCCGTGGTGGACCGGGTGATGCAGCGGCCGTAGTGAGGTGACGTGAAGGTGGGCAGGGGTGCCGCGCACGAGGCGGCATCCCTGTTCCACACAGGGAGTTGGTGGGGAAGAACCACAGACGTGGGCCCGAGGCATGGGAAACCATGAACCATGCGACCGGACGACTGGTACCTCACCGAAGACCTGGACGACTTCCTCGCCGGAGGCGGGGACTTCCTGCGCTCGCGCCCCGCCCTGCACACCACGCCGTTGACGGTGATGGAGAGACTGCGAACGCGCGGGTCGGCCCAATACGGCGACGGAGCCGTCCTGTTCGGCCGACTGGAACGGGCGGGCAGGGTCGACGCCACCTTCTACCGCCTCCCGTCCCGCGGCCTGGCACCCACCTCCCTCACCCCCGAGCAGGCCGACACCCTCGCCGCCCGCCTGGCGGACCTCGGGCACCCGCTGCCCTACGTCACCGCGGACCAGAGCACCGCGACCGCGTTCGCGGAGGCATGGCGGCGGCACACGGGCGCGACGTCCGCACTCCGCGTCCGGCTCCACCTGTACCGCCTCGGCACACTCACCCCGCAGGAGCCGGCCCCGGAGGGCCGAGGTCGGGTCGCGTGCTCGGAGGACCACGCCCAAGTCGTCCACTGGTGCCGCGAGTTCGCCACCGCCGTCGACGAAGTCCTCCCCGACTCCTGGGCCGACACCCGCTTCGCGGACAAGCACTTCACGTTCTGGGAGACCCCGGACGGCACTCCGGTCTCCATCGCGGGCTCGACCTCGAAGATCGGCGGCATGGTCCGCGTGGACCCCGTCTACACCCCGGCCCACCTCCGGGGCCGCGGCTACGCCGGCGCCGTGACGGCCGAGGTGACCAGAGCCGCGCTGGCCACGGGCGCCACGGACGTCGTCCTCTTCACGGACCCGGGCAACCCCACCAGCAACGCCCTCTACCAACGCCTCGGGTACGTCCGGATCACCGACTGGGCCGTGTACGACTTCTCGGGTGCGGCGCCGGAGTAACAGCGCCAGGTCGCCGAAGGAGGACCACGCACCCCGCGAACCGCGCGATCCCGGTACGCTGTACCCGCTCCGTCCCTGGTGGGCGTGTGCGCAGGTGGGTTGCCCGAGCGGCCTAAGGGAACGGTCTTGAAAACCGTCGTCGCAGCGATGTGACCGTGGGTTCAAATCCCACACCCACCGCAGGTGAATGGCCCCTGACCAGGTAGTTCGGTCATGGGCCATTCTCGTGCGCGTCGTCCGTCAATCACTGTGGTTCCCCGTCAGTTACCGGCCGATCGGGCACGGCAGGGGCACGGGACCTTTCTGATCCGTAGCTCAAACAAGATCGGGTGTTGAGGGTCGGCCCCAGGGTGGTCCGAGTCGCTTCTTCGTCCTCTGATGTCACTGCCGAGTCTTAGGCTGTTGACAGTCATAGGTACGCAGCGAACGGTGAAGGGCACGCAGTTGGAGTCATGGCTTACGCCGCTCCTCGGGGGCATCGGCGTTGTGGCGGCTGCCGCAGCGGGACCGTTGGTCACAGGTATCGTCCAGAACCGTCGCGACGCTCGACTCATCGCTGACCTCGAACGCAACTGGGTGTTGCTAGACAAGCTGCGAGCTGGGCCGCCGGGTCAGTGGACTCACGAGATTGCTCAGCTGAACGTCCTGATCAGGAGTCAGCTTGGAGCAGTCGCGTCCAGGCAAACCCGATACGTGGCGCATCGGCGGAACTGGGCGAGTTTGGGTGCCCTGTTCATGATCTTGGTGATCGCATTTCCGCTGCTCTGGTTGCTTGTTCTTCCCGGGGTCTGGTGGTCATGGTCTGTGTTCGCTGTCTTGCTCGCCGTTGTGGTGTGCCTCTGCGTCATCGGCCTACAGCAGACGTTCAACCCGCCAGATGAACCTGCCCCGGAAGGCTCTGCAACTGGCGGTCAGGCCTGATCTGACTTAGCGTGATCATTTTCATTTCAACTCTCTTTGCTCACAAGGGAGTTGGGGCGAATCGATGTTTCACGTGAAACCAACCACTTGGTGCGCTTGCCCACGGGTCGGAGGAGAGAGTTTGAGGTCTGGTGATCTGTGGGGCGAGAGCATGAAAGGGGGCAATTACACTTGATCCAATGGAGAGGGTCATTGATCCTCACCGTGCGAAGCAGGCACTCGGCCCCCTTTCTTGCTCTCGGAGGGGCCCCGCAGGTCACCAGACCTTAAAGTCTCGGAGTGACCTCCCCAGCCAGCACGGTCCCTTCCCGCCACGGCCCGCAGCGTCCAACGAAGCCCTCAGCCGTCGCGCACCTGCTTGTGGGGTCAAAGCGTCTGTTGGTCTGTGCCGGATCATGCAAGTAACCCTGTGGGCAGTGCCGTCTTCCCCAAGGTCGGGCCTGGTGGTGTGGGCCATGGGTGGGGAATCAGGCTCGGTCCGGTGCATCGGCCCTTGGCGGGATCGGAGTGTGAAGCGTGATCACCCCGGGGCATCGAAGGTGGCGCGGGGCCGAGGCCGGGGCGGCGCGCAGCCGTAGGCGGGAGCGCAGCCCCGGCCCCGAGCCGCGCGCCGGCCCGCAGTGCGGGCCGGGGGTGTGTGATCAACGCAGCGACGGTCGAAAGCCAGCAGGGACAGCGCGACCGGATGGCCGAAGGGCCAAGAGCCCCCGCCGCTGTCCCGTGCCGCTGTGGGCCTGCGACCCAAGGGGGTTGAGACGGAAGCCCTGAGGGGCTGTGAAGCATGGGGAAGCTGAGGAACCTTACGGTTGCTGTCAAGTCCTGTTATCCCAAGTGCGCGACGGCTGAGGGCTTCGTTGGACGCTGCGGGCCGTGGTGGCGGGACCGCCCTCCCCCGCCCAACGGGCGGGGCTTGATGAGGTAGAGAAACCTGTAACAACCCTCGACGGCGCGCGAGTTGATGACCGGATGCCTTCTTGCCGTTCGGCGCGAGAGTTGGTCCCATCACGATGATGCGGCGTCGTCGGCGGGGGTGGGAATGCCTGGCTTAGTGGTCAAGCACTGGACGCGTCATGGGCACGATCGGCTCTACGTAGCCACCGAGAGTGGCGACACCGTTGCCTGGTACGACTGCAAGTCCGGCCACCTCAAAGTGCTTCAGGCGTCGTACCGAGATCAGGTACTGGATGCTTTGGCGCCTCATCTGGCGGGCCCCTCGTCTCCTGTTTCGGTCGCGTCGCCTTCGACGGCCGCGCTACCTCCCCTGCCCGTGACCGACGATCTCGCCGCGAACCGCCCCGGTGACTCGCTCCTCCCTCAACTGAAGGGAGCGCCAACCTGGCTGAACAGGCAAATGATGCGGCTGTGGCGTCAGAGCGATGACAGTGACTCTTGGCGGAAGGGTGTTGCTGGGGAACGGATCGCCGGCGCCAAGCTCGATCGACTCAAGAGGCGCGGCTGGCATCCGCTCCACTCCATACCCCTGCCGAGCGGAGCAGACATCGATCACTTACTGATCGGACCTGGTGGCGTCTTCTGCCTGAACACCAAGTACTTCCGCAACGCCCGTGTCTGGGTGGGCGACAGCGCGGTGAAGGTGAATGGCGGTCGAGGGCACCCGTACGTCCGCAACAGCCGTCATGAGGGCAGCAGGGCGTCAGCGGTGCTGACTAGAGCTTGCGGCTTCCCGGTGAAGGTGGCTCCGGTGCTGGTCTTCGTCTCTGCCGCCAACATCGCGGTGGCCCAGTCCCTGGGTGATGTCAAAGTGATCAAGGATCGAGAGATCTCGTCGTTCCGGCGACAAGTAGGGGTACTCAGGCCGGAGGAGATCGAGTTCGTCTACGCCGTCGCTCGCGATCGCCGAACCTGGCTCGGCTCATGATCGAGCTGAACGAGCCCCGCCTTTGTCCGCCCGGCTGGATACGGTGACCACATGAAGCTTGCTTCTGCTGATGCTCGTAAAAGGTTCGCTTCGTCGCCGGTCGCACGGCTGGCGACTGCTGGCGCTGACGGTGTTCCCCACGTCGTACCGATCACGTTCGCGATCAGTGACGATGCCGTGTTCTTCGCAATTGATCACAAGCCCAAGACTTCATGGAACCTTCGGCGGCTCCGGAACATCCGAGAGAATCCGCACGTGGCGGTCCTTGTCGATCACTACGGCCCCGACTGGTCCACACTCTGGTGGTCAAGAGGCGACGGTCAAGCGGAGGTCTGGGATAGCGGCGACGATCGGCTAAAGGCCGTTGAACTGCTGCAAGACAAATACGAGCAGTACCGCGATCACCCCCCTGAGGGGCCTGTCGTGATCGTCCGTGTCGAGCACTGGAGCGGGTGGGCGTTCACTGAGTGACGCTGTCAGTGCGGTCACGTAGGCTAGCTTGCATAGCCAAGTCGAGGTGACCCAAATGCCCGAGAAAGATCTTCCTACCTACAGGAAGATTGCGGATGAGCTTCGCGCATTGATCCTTTCTGGAGGCCTACCTCCGGGCGAGAAGCTGCGCTCAGAGAACGAACTCAAAGATCAGTACGACACGACGCGCGTCACGGTACGCAAGGCTCTGGCACTGCTCAAAGCTGACGGCTTGCTGATCAGCGAACAGGGGCGCGGGGTGTTCGTCCGTCCCCGCCCGAACGTCCAGATGCTCACCACGGGGGCGAACTTCAGGGAGCGCCGGCAGACCGGTGTGAGCAACTTCAACGCCGAAGCCGCCGCGCAAGGACTTCGTCCCGAGCAGCGAATCCTGGAGGTCCGGACGTTGCCGGCTCCCGCCGAGATCGCATCACGGCTCGGGGTGGAAGAGGGGACATCCGTCATCGTTCGCCGGCGCGCGTTCTTCGTGAACGATGCACCCATGCAACTCGTCGACGGGTACTACCCCGCCGCACTGTTTGGCGGCACAGAGGTTGAAGAACCGCGCCGGATCCGTGGCGGCGTGAGCCGGCTGATCGAAGATCCCCAGGGGCCGGTGAAGCAGCGGATCGTCCAGTTCGTCGAAGACCTTGAGATCGGCATGCCGAGCCCTGCCGAGATCGACGCACTGAGCATCCCGCCAGGCGTGCCCCTGGCCCGCGTCTTCCGGACCGCACACACCGCCGCAGGTCAGGTGGTCGAAGTGCTCGATTCGCGCGTCCCGTGCGATCGACACGTCTTCCGGTACGTGATCGACGTTCCCTGACGCATCGGCGTGCGTGATCTCACCTAGAGGACCTTCGGGTCCTCTTTTTTTAACTACCCACTTGCATATCCAAGTTGAGGGTCCTACGGTGATGACACAGCTTGGATATACAAGCTGCCGTGAGTGGAGGGGCTCGAACTCTTCCGCCGTACAAGGGAGTGACGCATGCCGTCGTTCAAGATCGATGTTTCGACCGCCATGGTGTTCGTGGCGACCGCGCCGACGCCGAAGCTCGCCAACAAGCAGACCGGGGAGCGGGCCATGGACCGGGAGACCGGTGCGGGCCTGTCGACGGTGGGTCTGCTGATCTCGGACGAGGGAGAGGGCAACCTCTACCCGGTGACCGTTCCCGAGACGGGTATCCCGAGCGGCCTCACGCCCGGCACGCCGGTTCGGGTGATCGGCCTGAAGGCCCGCGACTGGGAGAACGAGTTCAACGGCCAGAAGCGCCACGGCATCTCGTTCCGCGCGGTTGCCCTCGCGCTGGAGGCCTGACCATGACGGACCTGGCGACCTGGCTGGAGGCCGGGACCATAGCGGCCGGCGCCGGTGGCCTCGGCTACGCCAAGTACAACGTCCCGCGCGTGTACTGGTCGGTGGTGGGCCTGCCCCTCACGTGGGGCCGGTTCACCTGGACCTACCGGGACACGATGGAGGTCTGCGGGCTGACGGTGCAACCGTCCGGCTTCCGCGCCTTCGTCAAGCGGAACCTGGCCCGTGCCGAGGTGCGGCCGGTGCCGCCGAAGGTCCGCCGTGTGCGGGGTACCTCGACCGGTCTGCGGGTCACTCTCCGGCTTCCGGCCGGCCTGGAGCCCGCTGACCTCGCCGCGTCCTCCGAGCGTCTGCGCCATGCGTGGGGCGTGCGGTCGGTGATCGTGCGGGAGACCAAGCCCGGCTATGTGGAGTTGCGGATGACCGGGTGGGACGTGCTGCGCCGGGTCAAGCTGCCGCGCAAGGCTCAGCCGCGTGACCTGGTCGTTCCGGTCGCGCTGCGGGAGGACGGCACCGTGTTCGTGCGGGACTACCGCAAGGTGCCGCACGCCCTGACGCTGGGCGCGAACCAGTCCGGGAAGTCGATGTATCAGCGCAACCTGATCAAGGGGCTGGCTCAGTTGCCGGTCGGTCTGATCGGGATCGACTGCAAGCGCGGTGTGGAACTGGGCCGGTACGCGTCGCGTCTGTCGGCGCTGGTCACCGATCCTCAGTCGGCCGGGGACCTGATCGACGCGCTGGTCGGGGAGATGGAAGAGCGTTTCGACCTGCTCGCCCTGTACGGGGTCTCGGACCTGTGGGAACTGCCGGATGAGGTCCGGCCGGTGCCGCTGGTCGTGCTGGTCGACGAGATCGCGGAACTGTTCTTCGTGACCTCGAAGAAGGATGAGGCGGCCCGCGATCACACGGTCATGAACCTGGTGAGGCTGGGCCAGATGGCCCGCGCGATCGGCGTCTACCTGGAGGTGTGCGGGCAGCGCTTCGGCTCCGACCTGGGCAAGGGCGCGACCGCGCTCCGCGCTCAGCTCACCGGCCGGGTCGTGCACCGCGTCAACGACAAGCAGACCGCCGACATGGGGCTCGGCGACATCGCTCCGGATGCCGTGATGGCCGTGACCGCGATCGCCCCGGATCGCCCTGGGGTCGCGGTGGCCGGTGACACCTCCGGAGGCTGGTCCCGCATCCGCACCCCCGAGACCACCCCCGGCGAGACAGCGGCCGTGTGCCGCCAGTTCGCCGATCTCGCCCCGGACCTGCCGTTCCTGGCTCCGTTCCGGCCGGTCGGGCAGCTCTCCGTCCCGCCGATGCCGGCCGTGCCGCCGCTGGTTCAGCCCTAGCCGGTCACCGAGTAACACCCCTCGTTCCACGGTCGGCGTGACCGCTTCGCGCCGGGTCCCTACCCGCGCCATGCCCAAATCCGGAAGGAGAACGCTCATGGCCCTGCGCAAGACCGCGAAGCCGAAGGTCAAGCCGTGTCTGCCCTGCAAGGGCACCGGTGAGGTCTCCCGCATGGTCCTGGTCGGCCGCAAGCGCCGGGCGGTCGGACAGCAGACGGGCATCTGCCTGGGCTGTCTGGGTGCCGGCGAGATCCCCGCCGACGACTGAACTCGCCGGGGCCGGGCGGCCGGACACCGCTCCCCGCCCGCCCCCTGGCCCAACCCCTGTGAAGGAGGTGAAGACCGTGTCCCGCTCGATCCGCATGGATGCCGTACTCGTACAAGCCGTGATCGCCGGTGCCCTGTCCTTCTCTCACCTGCACGACCTGGCCCAAGCCGCCGGGCAGACCGGATGGAAGGCCTGGGCCTACCCGATCAGTGTCGACCTGTTGATGGTCGCCGCGTGGCGCCGGCTGCGGGCCCACCGCTCCGGACTGGCGTGGTGCTGGTTCGTGGTCGCGCTGGTCGCCTCGCTGGGGGCCAACATCGCCACGGCCGGTTTCCTCGACCTCGACAACCCGCCCGCCCTGCTCCGGCTCGGGGTCGCCGGCTGGCCTGCACTTGCCTTCCTCGGCGGCACCTTGCTTGCTCACGCACCTGCCGACCCCACCCCGGAACGGCAGCCGGAGCCCCGGCCCGCGCCGGTGATCGACCGCCCCGAGACCCCTGACCCGGCACCGGTGCCGGAGATTACTTCACCGGAGCCTGCACCGGCTCTCCCGGAGGCGGCCCCGGCCGTGCCCCCGGCGCTGGTCGATCACGCTCGCAAGATCGCGACCGAGTACCGCACCCGCACTGGTACCGCGATCGATACCGCCACCCTGCGCGCCCGGCTCGGCGTCCCCGAGGACCTCGCCGGCGCGATCGTCGCCCAACTCGCGTGATTCATAAGGAGGTTCAGCCATGTCCCGCCCGAACCGCTTCTTCAACGTGATCCGTATCGGCCCCGTCAGGGTCGGTTCCTTCAACAACGGCCGGGGCCAGACCAAGCACACCGCCGCCTGCACCGCCCCGGACTGCGGCTTCTCGACCGAGCACGACGACCGTTCCGCCGCCGAACTCACCGCCCGCACCCACAGGTGCACCTGACCAGAGAGGGACGGTCCGATGCAGTTACCCGAAGACCAGTGGCGCGCCGGTCACATCCCGGCCGACATCTACCGGCAGATCCCGCACGGTACCGACCTGCGCAAGGTCGTGATCGTGCAGGAAGCCCCGCGCTCCTACAAAGGCCCGATCGTCCTGACCTTGGTCATCGTCGCCGGCTCGATCGCCGTGCTCCTGGTGATCGCCTTCGTCGTCCAGGTCATCGCCGGTGCGGCCATCGCGGTCCTGTCGGCAAGCGGCGGAATCAGCTACACGATCAGCCGCAATAGCAAGCACAAGTAGCACCGCCCGGGGCGGCCTCAACCGCCAAGTTTCCGCCGCCCCGGACGGCTCGACCACTTCCCGATCTTCCGACCCGAAAGGGCTTCACTCATCATGCCTGTTCGTCTCCCGAACCGTCCGGTCTGCTACCACTGCGACGGCTTCCCCGTCGCCTCCGTCACCACCGGCACCCGTCACCGCGACGGCTCCCGCGTACTGCTCCGCGTCGTCTGCCCGGCCTGCGACGGCACCGGCCACGCCCTGCCGCTGCCCGCCGTGCTCGTGCCGGCCGGGAGGTGACCGCGATGTTCCGCAAGCTCCCCGCCGACCTCACCCCGACCGAGGACAGCCCCGGCCTGCGCGTGAAGACCGGTACTCGATACAGCCCCTCCCAGGGCGACTACCGGTGCGGCGGCTGCGGTGCTGAGGACCACGCCAACGGCGACACCGACGTCACGGCCCTGGTCGAGGACTACAGCGCCAACCACGGCCCCGCCCACCGGAAGGGTCGGTGAGCCCGTGACTGACACCGCCACCTTGGCGGGTCTCGACTCGGCCACCCTCGGCGACGTGCTGAGGGTGGCCGGTTCGGCCGACTTCGACCGTTGGCAAGAGCAGATCCGCCGTACCGGAGGCTGCTCTGACCCGATCCGGCTCGCCGGCGCCACGAAGACCATCGACCCGGCCACTAAGACGATCCTGTACGCCTACAGCACCGAGCACGAGCCCGGTGGCATGCTCCGGATCGCATGCGGCAACCGCCGTGCTTCCCGCTGCCCCGCGTGCGCCTGGACCTACGCCGGCGACACCTACCACCTCATCCGCGCCGGCCTCGTCGGCGACCCCGACAAGGGCACCCCATACACGATCCGCGACCACCCCCGCGTCTTCGCCACCCTCACCGCGCCCTCGTTCGGCCCCGTCCACAACCGCCCCGGCAACCGTGCCTGCCGCTGCGGACAACGCCACGGCGAGGACGCACCCGAACTCGGCACCCCGCTCGACTCGACGACGTACGACTACGCCGGCGCGGTGCTGTGGAACAACCATGCCTCCGACCTGTGGCGCTACTTCACGATCTACCTACGCCGCGAGATCGCCAAGCGGGCCGGCCTCACGCAGAAAGACGCTCGCGAACAGTCCCGCGTGGCGTTCGGCAAGGTCGCCGAGTACCAGAAGCGCGGTGCCATCCACTTCCACGCGGTGATTCGCTTCGACGGACCAGACGGGCCCGACAGTCCACCGCCGGCCTGGGCCACGCTCGACCTGCTCGATGGTGCGATTCGTGCCGCCGCTGCCCGCGTCGCGGTCGAGGTCGATCCGGCTGGGGATGAGCCGGCCCGCACGCTGGGCTGGGGCACGCAGCTCGACGTCCAGCCGATCGGCGCCTTCGGCCACGGGGAAGAGATCACGGAAGCGGCCGTGGCCTCCTACGTCGCGAAGTACGCCACGAAGGCGGCGGAGACCACAGGCACGGTCGACCGCCGTGTAGGCAACAAAGAGGCGCTGGTGCTGCTCGGCGTGCCCGACCACCCCCGCCGGCTGATCGAGGCGTGCTTGGACCTGCACGCGCTCTACCCGGACCGCAAGCTCCGGGACTGGGCTCACATGCTCGGCTTCCGGGGCCACTTCTCCACCAAGTCCCGCAGCTACTCGACCACCCTCGGCGCCCTGCGACAGGTCCGCGCCGACTACCGGGCGGCCCAACACCGCGAAGCCCTCGGCCTGCCCGACCCCGACGACAACCCGGAGGCAACCACGCTCACCTTCGCGCACTGGACCTACGCCGGCCACGGCTACACGCCCGGTGAGTCCTGGCTCGCCGCCAACATCCGTCGGGACATCCAACTCAACCGCGAGACCGCACGCGAAGCCCTCGCGGATCTGCCCGACCCGAGCTCAGAGGGGGAGTGGTGACTGTGGAACGGCTCCTCAACGTCCAAGAGGTCGCCGAACTCCTCGGCACGACTGTGCGGTTCTCGCGCCGGCTGATTGAAGAGCGGCGGATCACCTTCGTGAAGGTCGGGCGGCACGTTCGAATCCCTGAGCGGGCGATAGAGGCCTACGTAGCCGCGAACACCGTGGAACCGGTCGTCCTCCGACCGACAGGCCTTAGGAGGGCTGCCTGATGGCGGGGAAGCGCAAGTCTCGCCGGGGCTTCGGCAGGGTTCGGAAGTTGCCCTCAGGGCGGTATCAGGCTCGATACCCGGGGCCTGACGGTGTGTTGCGGCCTGCCGACCGCACGTTCGCCACGACTACGGACGCTGATCGGTGGCTGGCAAAGAAGCGCATCGAGATCGAAGACGGCCACTGGATCGATCCCGTCGAAGGACAGACGACGGTCCGGGACTGGTCGGCTCGTTGGCTGGCGGCCGTGTCACCGCAGCTCAAGCACAAGACACAGGCTTCGTACCGGTCGCTGATCAACTCACTGATCAACCCGGCGCTTGGAGACCGTGAGCTGTCGAGCCTGCGTCCGATCACCGTGACGGAGTGGGTCGCGCAGATGCGAACGAGGGGGCTCAGCCCGTCGCGCATCCGGCAGGCGTACCGAGTGCTGTCGCAGGTCATGGCCTCGGCGGTCGATAACGACCTGATCGCGCAGACACCTTGCAGGGGCGTGCGTCTACCTCGGATGCCGCAGACCGAGCCGCACATCCTGACGCCGCTCGAAGCCTCACGCGTCGTGCGGAATGCCGACAAGCCGCATGACCTGCTGATCGCGCTCCTGGCCTTCGCCGGCCTCCGGGTGGGTGAGGGCTTCGCACTGCGCCGCGATGATGTCGACGTCACGGGCGGCACGGTGCTGGTTGACGAGAACCTCGCTGAGGCGAACGGCGCCCTGGTCTTCGACACCCCGAAGTCCCACCAGAAGCGTCTACTGCGCGTGGCGCCCACCCTCGCGAAACGGCTCGGGAAGCACATGGAGACCCTGCCGGACGATGGCCGTGCGCTGCTGTTCACCACGGCTGCGGGCAAGCCTCTGCACTACAACCAGTGGCGCAAGGCTTACTTCGACCCCGCCGTGTTGGCGGCCGGCCTCACCGACGTCACTCCGCATGATCTCCGGGCCTCGCACGGGACTTGGGTAGCCGACAGGTACGGTGTCATGACGGCCGCTCACCGCCTCGGACACTCGAACGCGAGCGTGACCACTCGGCACTACGCCCGTCCGGTCGCCGGCCGCGATGACCAGGTGGCCGAAGCCTCGGACGCATGGGTCAACGGGCACGATCTCGACCCAGGGGCACGTAGCGGGCACGACGACGATGACGACGGCTTGGCGGGGGCGCTCGTACCCGTCTGACCTGCGGCGGAGACCTCACCGCTCGTGATCGGCGAAAGGTCTTGAAAACCGTCGTCGCAGCGATGTGACCGTGGGTTCAAATCCCACACCCACCGCAGGTGTTCGTAAGGGGTGTCCTCCATGGAGGACACCCCTTACGCGTGTCTGCCCTTACGGGTGTTGCGGGCCGGTCTTGCGGGCGATGTCCCGTCATCCGGGTTTTACGGGCGATGTCCCGTCATCCGGGCCGCCGACGCGATCGTCGCGCGCGCCTCCCTCTCCGACAGGCCCGTGCCCAGGGCCGCTTCGATCAGGGGGTCGATGAGGGCGGGGCCGATGTCGTTCTCGTAGGCGCGGCAGGCTGCCCAGAAGAGGCGGGTGTTGCGTTGGCCCTCGTGGGCGGCGAGGACGAACTGGACCAGGCCCTGGCCGTGTTGGCCGGTCGAGGTGGGGGTGGGGTGGTTCGTGC
>NZ_JBLTJC010000257.1:0-15155 GCF_048158785.1 Streptomyces colwelliae
TCCTCCGACAGCCGCTGACCGCCGACGACGGTGTTGGCGGCGAGACCGAGCGACTCGGCCAGTCCTCGTACGGTGGGCAGCTTGTAGCCGACCGGCAGCGCTCCGGACCGGGCCTGCTGCGAGATCTGGGCGCGGATGCGCTGGACCACGTGGAGCTGGGACTGGGGTGTGGAGGATCGATGCTCGACCTCGTGAATCCGAGCCTCTTGTGGTCGAGTCTTGCGCAAGCCAGGAGACGCGACCCGATACCCACGGGCTCGCTGTCGGCGGCCGTGGCCTTGATGAACTGCACCAGCAGTGCTCCGGTGACCCGGGTGCCGATCTGTCCCAGGAACTTCGCGGGCAGTACCCACGCGACCCCGTGATGCAGCTTTCCGTCGACGGTCCGGTGGACCCGTTTCGCGTACCAGCCGTCCCTCTTGAGCTGAGGTGCGCCCCGCATTCTCAGATGGGCGATCGTGGCTGCCGCCGTGTTCAGCTCGGGCAGGCCGGCCAGCGTGGCAGTGACCTGCCCGGCGACTTCCAGCGCGGGTTTTACGGCCTGCAAGTCCTCGGCCAGCGCGTTGCGCCAGGTGCGCTCGTCCTGTACCGGCGGCAGGTGGTACACGAGGGCCTGGACGTCCTTTACTCGCCAGCTGTCAGCGGCCGGGAACAGCAGCCTGACCTCGGCCTGAGGTGTGTCACCCTCCGGGTAACCGAACGTCCAGATGTACAGGAACGCCGTGAACTGATGCGCGGTGTCTGTCTCCGTGGTGAGCAGCTTCTCCAGTGGGATGGACCGCGGCTCGGTCTCCCCGTAGACCTCCAGCCACTCACCCGTCTCCGTAGCCCGCCGACTCCACTCGGCTGCCATGACCTCACCCCCGTGAAATCACCTGAAACTCAGTCAGTTCCACACTCGCGGCACGGAGTACACCTTGACAACAGGGGCGACCCCTCAGACCGCGATCCCGGTCTCCGCCGAAGGCATCGGCGGCAGCCGCGTCCCATAGACCCACGCGTCGAAAAGCTGGTCCAACGACTCGGAGGTGAACCGGGACGCATGGGACGTGAACGTCGCGGTGGTCACCGTCCCGTTCCGGTGCAGGCTCGCCCACCCCCGCAGCATCCGGAAGAACGCGATGTCGCCCAGCGCGCAGCGCACCGCGTGGACGGTGACGCCGCCGCGCTCGTAGAGGCGGTCGTCGAACATCGACTTGCGGCCGGGGTCGGCGAGGCGCAGGTCCTGGGGGAGCGTGGAGAGCAACCGGTGTGCGGCGGCGGCGTGTTGGTGGGCCGTGCGGCCGCCGGAGCGCTCGGACCACAGCCACTCGGCGTACTTCGCGAAACCCTCGTTCAGCCAGATGTGGCGCCAGTCGGCGATGGAGACGCTGTTGCCGAACCACTGGTGGGCCAGCTCGTGGGCGACGAGCCGCTCCGAACCCCGGGCCCCGTCAACGTGGTTGGCGCCGAACAGCGACAACCCCTGTGCCTCGACGGGGACATCGAGTTCCTCCTCCGTCACCACGACCGCGTACTCGTCGAACGGGTACGGCCCGAACAGGTCCTGGAACAGCTCCATCATCGCCGGCTGCCGTGCGAAGTCCCTTGAGAACTCCGGGAGTAGGTCCGACGGGATGTGCCCGTGCTGCGGGATCCCGCCCAGACCCGGGTCGCCCAGCAGCACCGTCTGGTACTTCCCGATCGACAGCCCGACCAGGTAACTCGACGTCGGCGCCGACTGCTCGTACACCCAAGTGGTCGTGGAAGCCTTGGTGGTTCGGGTGAGGAGGCGGCCGCCCGCCACCACCGCGTACGCCGACGGCGTGGTGATCGAGATCTGGTACGAGGCCTTGTCGGCGGGGCGGTCGTTGCACGGGTACCAGGACGGCGCCCCGATCGGCTGGCTCGCCACCAGCGCGCCGTCGGTCAACTCCTCCCAGCCGAGCCCGCCCCAGGGGCTGGCGACCGGCTTGGGGTTGCCCGACCAGTGGACCTCCACGGTGAACGCGGCACCGGCGCGCAGCGGCTTCGCGGGCCGGACACGGAGTCGGCCGCCGCGGTGCGTGTAGTGCGGCTGGCGGCCGTCCACCCGGATCCGGCCGATCTTGAAGTCACCCAGGTTCAGCTGGAATTCGGGCAGCGGCGCACGGCCCGCTATGGCGTTGATACGGGCCGTGCCGGAGAGACGGTTGGGGCCGGGACGGTAGTCCAGCGCGAGCTCATAGCGGTGCACCCGGTAGCGGGCATCGCCGTTTGCCGGGAAATACGGGTCCGGACCCGCCGCCTGCTGAACGGTCACTGCTGCGTCTGCTCCCTGCGCTGTGCTCGTATCTCGTACCCGTGCACCGCCCTCCGAAGCCGACGCCGCGTGACCTGTGTTCAGGGTCGCCATGACTCGATCGGATTGCCCAGCCAGCGGGTGTCGTCCGGGACGGACTCCGCCGCCATCACGAGCGATGCGGGGCCCAGAGTGGTGCGCGCCCCGACCTCGCTGCCGGGCAGGACGATTCCGCCAGGACCCAGCGTCGCGCCCTCACGGAGGACCACAGTATCCGTCCGCAAGATCCGGTCGTGGAAGAGGTGGGTCTGGAGCACACAGCCGCGGTTCACCGTGGCGGCGTCCTCCAGGGTCACCAGGTCGGTCTCGGGCAGCCAGTAGCTCTCCACCCAGACGCCCTTGCCGATGTGCGCCCCGAGCCCGCGCAGCCAGGCCGTCAGCACCGGCGTACCCGGCACGGAACCGGCCAGCCACGGCACCGCCACGACCTCGACGAAGGTGTCCGCCAGCTCGTTGCGCCACACGTAACCGCTCCACAGCGGGTGCTCGGCACCGCGGTGCCGTCCCACGAGGGTCCACTTGGCGATGATCGAGATCAGTCCGGCCGCAGCGCCCACCGCCAGCAGTACGAGCCCCGACAACAGCGGCGCCCACACCCCCAGCGCGCACAGCGCGGCCACCGTCAGCACGGCCAGCCCGGCCGAGCAGAACACCGGCACGATGCGGCACAGCTCCACCAGACCGCGCGCCCACAGCAGCTTGGCCGGCGGGTCGTACGTCCGGCTCTGGTCGCCGCCGCTCGTGCTGCGCGGCAGCTTCACCGGCGGCAGCCCCAGGTACGACGTGCCCTTCTTCGCCTTCTTCGGCGTCGCCGACAACACCCCGACGAGCCCGCCGTCCGGCACGCTCCGCCCGGGCGCGGTCATCCCGGAGTTCCCGAGGAACGCCCGCCGCCCGATCTCGGCCCGCCCGATGTGCACCCAGCCACCACCGAGTTCGTACGGCGCGGTCAACGTGTCGTCCGCCAGGAACGCACCCTCACCGACGGTCGTCAGGCTCGGCAGCGCGAGCACCGTCGACACCTCGGCGCCCCGCCCGATCCGCATCCCGAGCAGCCGCAGCCACACCGGCGTGGCGAGCCCGGCGTAGAGCGGGAACAGGGTCTCGCGGGAGAGGTCCATCAGCTGCGTCACGGTCCACGCCTGCCAGCCGATCCGGCTGTGCGTGGGGTGCGTACCCTCGCGCAGACCGAGGCTGAGCAGGCGTACACCGATCAGGATCAGCAGCGCGTACGTCAGGCCGAAGGCCAGTGTCGCCGGGACCAGCGCGACCGCCGCGCCCCGCAGGGCTTCGCCGAGACCGTCGCCGGGCGCGATGAACGCGCTCGCCACCAGCAGCGCGACCGCCCCGGAGACCACCGGCAGCATGGTGAGCGCGAAGCCCGTCACGCCGTACATCACACGCCAGTACGTGCCCCGCTGCGGGCGCTCCTTGGGCCAGTTGCGCTTGGCCTTGCCGAGCTTGACCGCGGGCGCGCCCGCCCAGCGCTGGCCGGTCGGGACGGTGCCGGTGACGGCCGAACCCGGTGCCACCTCGGCCCGCTTGCCCACCCGGGCGCCGGGGAACAGCATGCTGCGCGTGCCGACGACGGCGTGCGCGCCGACCTTGACCGGGCCGATCTCAAGACGGTCGCCGTCCAGCCAGTAACCGGACAGGTCCACCTCGGACTCGACGGCGGCACCGCGGCCCAGCTTGAGCATGCCGGTGACCGGCGGGAGGGAGTGCAGATCGACGTCCGGGCCGATCTTGGCGCCGAGGGCGCGTGCGTACCGCTCCAGCCAGGATCCCGTCAGCGAGGTCGCCCCGCTGAACTCGGCCAGCCGCTCCGCCGCCCACAGCCGCAGGTGCACGCTGCCGCCACGGTCGTAGCGTCCCGGCTTCACGCCGCGCAGCAGCAGGCGCGCACCGCCCGCGGCGATCGCGAGCCGGCCGGGCGGGCTGAAGAGCAGGAGCGCGCCCGCGCCGACCAGCCACCAGGAGGCGGTCGGCAGCCAGGCGTAGCCGTTAAGTAGGTTGCCGAGCGCGGCCAGCGCCACCGTCCAGCGCAGGCCGACCAGAGTGAACAGCGGGACCAGCGCGAGGAGTTGGATCACCTTGGCGCGGGTCGGCACCGGGGCGATCACCCGTGCGGTGCCGTCGCCCTGCGCCGAGTCCTCCAGGTGCCGGGCCAACTTGCGCAGGGTCGGCTGCTGGTAGATGTCGAGGACGGCCGCGCTCGGGTAACGGGTGCGCAGCCGCGTCGTCAACTGCGCGGCGGCCAGGCTGCTTCCGCCGATCGCGAAGAAGTCGTCGGCCGCGCTGCCCACGGGGATGCCGAGCACCTCGGCCCACTGCTCGGCGAGCCAGGCCTCGGTGCCGTAGAGCTGCTCCTTGGCGCCACCGGTCTCCAGATCTTCGAGCGGCCAGGGGAGCGCGTTGCGGTCGACCTTGCCGGAGGTGCGGGTGGGGAGATCCTCGACCGGGGCGATCAACGGCACGAGGGCGGCGGGCAGTTCGGCCCGCAGCTTCTCGACGGCGGTGGGCTGGTCCCAGCCCTCCTGGGTGACGACATAGCCGACGAGGAGCTGGTTGCCGCTGCGCGCGGTCCGTACGGCGGCAGCGGCACCGGCCACTCCGGGGAGTGCCTGGAGGGCCGCGTCGACCTCGCCGAGTTCGATCCGGCGTCCGCCGAGCTTGATCTGCTCGTCGGCGCGGCCGAGGAAGATCAGGCCCTCGGGCTCGGCCTTGACCAAGTCGCCGCTGCGGTACGCCCGTTCCCAGCCGAGCGATTCGAGGGGCGCGTACTTCTCCGCGTCCTTCTCGGGGTCGAGATACCGGGCGAGTCCGACCCCGCCGATCACCAACTGCCCACTGCTGCCCATCGGTACGGGCACCCCGGCCTCGTCGACGACGGCCAACTCCCAGCCGTTCAGCGGCAGTCCGATACGGATCGGCTCGTCGCCGGTCATCAGGGAGGCGCAGGCGACGACGGTCGCCTCGGTCGGTCCGTACGTGTTCCAGACCTCGCGGCCCTCGGTGACGAGCCGCTGCACCAGCTCGGGCGGGCAGGCCTCACCGCCGAAGATCAGCAGGCGTACGTCGTTCAGCGCCTCGGGCTCCCACAGGGAGGCCAGGGTCGGCACGGTCGAGACGACGCTGATGTCCTGCTCGACCAGCCAGGGGCCGAGGTCGGCACCGCTGCGGACCTGGGAGCGCGGCACCGGCACCAGGCAGGCGCCGTAGCGCCAGGCCAGCCACATCTCCTCGCAGGACGCGTCGAACGCGACGGACAGCCCCGCCATGACCCTGTCACCCGGACCGATGGGGTCGTCGGTGAGGAACAGCGCCGCCTCGGCGTCGACGAAGGCCGCCGCGCTGCGGTGCGAGACGGCGACGCCCTTGGGCTTGCCGGTGGAACCGGAGGTGAAGATGATCCACGCGTCCTGCTCGACACCGGGCCGGGCGGCCGGGACGTCACTGTGCCCGAGCACGGTCAGCGCGTGCTCGGCGCCGATGACGGCGCGGACGTCCGCCTCGCCGAACACCAGCTCGGCCCGCTCGTCGGGGTCCTCGGCGTCCACGGGTACATAGGCGGCGCCGACGGCGAGTACGGCGAGGATCGCGATGTAGAGGTCGTTGGTCCCGGACGGGACGCGTACGCCGACCCGGTCGCCGAGGCCGACACCGGCCGCGGCCAGGGTGCGGCGCAGGGTCTCCACCTCGACGGCCAGCGCACGATAGGTGAGGCGGACGGTGCCGTCGTCCAGGGCGAGTTCGTCGGGATACGAACGCACCGACGCGTCGAGGATGTCGACGAGCGTGCGGGCCGAGGCGGCGGGCGCCGCGGAGAAACGTGCCGTATCGCCGAACTGGGTGCGGATCTCTTCGTCGAGCGAGCCGAGAGCACTGCTCTCGTGTATGGCTGCCATCGGTCCTCGCGTCTCAAGCCCGGTAACTTCCGGGGCGCTGGCGGGTCCGCAGGTGCGCCGCGGGTTGTCCAGCTCCAGCTCCGTTCCGTAACAAGCCGGAAATTTTAGTACGACGCTAGGCTCCGGGCCTGCGGACGGCCACTCGGGGGAGCCGGACGGGGGCGCTCCGTGAGCATCCGGCAACGCTCTGACCTGGTGATCTTCCGGTCTGGGGAGATATCCCCCACAAAACCGGCGGGAGCGTTCGCGTCCACCGGCGGGACGGGTGCCGGCATGTGTCGTCGACCAGACACTCCCGGCGTGCGAGTTTTGGCCAACTCCCCTACCAGGCCCATGAGTTCGGCCATGAGTCGATAGGGGCAGGGTTGTCACGCGGGATGGGCATGGGGCTAAATGACGGATGATTGTTCGTTCGAATGGGAGGGGACCTGTTATGAGCAAGGACAGCACCTGGGACTAGAGTCCACAGCTCGTCGGCGTGCGGCCCGTCCGACTTCGGTCGCGGGTCGCCGCCCAGCATGAGGTGTCTCGCAGCGGGGGAAGGGGAGTCGTCTGGTGGCAGCCGACCGGCCGGTGGGCTATCGGGTGCTGTTGGCGGTGACGGAATACCGTGCGGTGTTCGCCGCGAGCGCGCTGTCCTGGACCGGGGACTATCTGTGCAAGGCCGCGGTCACCCTGCTGGTGTACGAGCGGACCAGTTCGGCGCTGGCCTCGGGCGCCGCGTTCGCCATCGGGTATCTGCCGTGGCTGCTCGCGGGCCCCGTGCTCGCCGCGCTCGCCGAGCGGTACCCCGCACGCACGGTGATGATCTCCTGCGATCTGGTCCGGGCGGCGCTGATCGGACTGGTCGCGATCCCGGGTGTGCCGATCCCGGTGCTGTTCGCGCTGCTGCTGGCCGGCGGGCTGGCATCGCCGCCGTTCGAGGCGGCACGCTCGGCCCAGCTCCCGCAGATCCTGACCGGCGACCGGTACCCGCTGGCCCTGGCCCTCAACAACTCCGTCCTGCACGCCGCCCAGGTCGCCGGGTACGCGATCGGCGGAGTGGTCGCCGGATACAGCCCACAGGTGGCTCTGGCGCTGAACGCCCTCACCTTCCTCGTGTCGGCGCTGTTGCTGCGCCTCCACGTCCACAGACGCCCCGCGACGCTGACGGCCGCCCGCCGCACCGGTCTGTGGCGTGAGACGGGCCAGGGGTACGCGGTGGTGTTCGGCGACCCGTTGCTGCGCGCCATCGCGATCATCACCTTCGGCGTGGTCACCTTCGTGATCGTTCCGGAGGGCCTGGCCGCCGCCTGGGCGTCCGACCTCGGCGGTGGCGGCAGGACCCAGGGCCTGATCATGGCCGCCAACCCGCTCGGCGTCGCCATCGGCGGCCTGGTCCTGAACCGTCTGCTGTCTCCCGGCGCCCGGACCCGGCTGATACGTCCGCTGGCCGTCCTGGCACCGCTGGCTCTGGTTCCCGCGCTGTGCGACCCACCACTGATCGCGGTGGTGGTCGTGGTCGCCGTCTCCGGGGTGGCCATGGCGCTGCTGCTGCCGGCGGCCCAGACCTTGTTCAAGGATGCCCTCGCCAACGAATACCGGGCCCGGGCGTTCGGCGTGATGAACGGCGGCGTCCAACTCGCCCAGGGGGCCGCGATCCTGATCACCGGCGCACTCAGCGAGCGCCTGTCCACCCCGACCGTCATCGGCGCGTGGTGCGCCGCCGGGACCCTGCTGATGCTGCTGGCCACGTTCCGGCCGCTCACCGACCCCGACGGGGCGGTCGGCGTTCCTCCCGTCCTGGCCAAGGAGACACGATGAACACCCCCGCCGTCACGGCTGCCACCGGCGGTGAATCCGGCCGACCCCGAGGCGCCCAGGACCCCGACGACAACCGGGGCCCCCGGACCGGCGACGCGATCGGGGACCTGCTGCTCGCCGCCCACCAGGCCGCCGAGGACCCGGCTGCCGCCCCGGTCCTACAGATCATCGAACGCGACGACGGCTTCGTGAAATCGGCTCCCGTCACCTCCTGGATCGCACCGGTCGACGAGTGGCCCGACGAGGACCGCCAAGCGCTGGACCTGGTCAAGGGCGGCAGGGTCCTGGACATCGGCGCCGGTGGCGGACGCGGGGCGCGCGTCCTCATGGACCGCGGTCACGACGTCACCGCGCTGGACGTCTCACCCGGCGCGCTGGAGGTGTGCCGGCAGCAAGGCGTGCGGTCCCTCGTCCACGGCACCGTCGACGAACACGCCGGTTCCGGCGCGCGCTACGACAGCTTCCTGCTGCTGGGCGCCAACCTGGGCCTGCTGGAGAGCCGGGAGCGGGCGCCCCGGTTCCTGCGCGCCCTGGCCGCGATGGCCGCGCCCGGTGCCGTCATCATCGGCCAAGGCCACAACATGTCCGACTCCCAGGCCCCGCAGCATCTGCCCTACAACCAGCGCAACCTGCGCGCGGGCCGCATCGCCGGTCAGCGCACCCTGCGGATCCGCTACCGAGACGTGGCCACCCCCTGGTTCCACTACCTGTGCCTGGCTCCCCACGAACTCGCCGTGCTCGCCGCCGGAACCGGCTGGCAGCTCGCCGACATCGCTCCCGTCGACACGGCGACCGACTACATCGCCACGCTCACCCTGACACCCAACTGACCGTGACCGCCCCCGGGAAGGTCTCCGCCGGTCACGTGGTCGGTCACGCCACAGCCCTGAAATGCAAGAAACCCCACGTGAAGTGGGGTTTCAGCTGGTGTCCGAGGGGGGACTTGAACCCCCACGCCCGATAAAGGGCACTAGCACCTCAAGCTAGCGCGTCTGCCATTCCGCCACCCGGACAAGGTGTCTGTCGCGCGTGGTTTCCCCCGCGGCGACGAAGGAAACATTACCAGGCTTCCAAGGGTGGCCGATCACCCCCTGTTCCCACTCGCGTCCCGCGTGAACGGCGTGTGACGGGCCGGGACCGCCCTTGGGGTGCGGCGCCGCGGAGAGAGAGGATGGGGGAGGACCACCAGCAGTGACAGTGGGAGGAAGCAGCGTGAGCGACACGGACACGGCCAAGGGCGTCACCGGCGAGGACGAGGTCGTGGACCTCTGCCGCGAGCTGATCCGGATCGACACCAGCAACTACGGCGACCACTCGGGCCCGGGTGAGCGCAAGGCGGCCGAGTACGTCGCCGAGCAGCTCGCCGAGGTGGGCCTCGAACCCGAGATCTTCGAGTCGCACCCGGGACGCGCGTCCACGGTGGCCAGGATCGAGGGCACGGACCCCTCCCGGCCCGCGCTCCTCATCCACGGCCACCTGGACGTCGTACCGGCGAACGCGGTGGACTGGACCCACCACCCCTTCTCCGGCGAGGTCGCGGACGGGTGTGTGTGGGGGCGTGGCGCCGTCGACATGAAGGACATGGACGCGATGACCCTGGCGGTCGTCCGCGACCGGCTGCGCAGCGGGCGCCGGCCCCCGCGCGACATCGTGGTCGCCTTCCTCGCGGACGAGGAGGCGGGCGGTACGTACGGTGCGCGGCACCTCGTCGACAACCACCGCGAGCTGTTCGACGGCGTCACCGAGGGCATCAGCGAGGTCGGCGGGTTCTCGTTCACGGTGAGCGAGGAGCGGCGGCTCTATCTGATCCAGACGGCCGAGAAGGGCATGCACTGGATGAAGCTGACCGTGGCCGGCACCGCCGGGCACGGGTCGATGATCCACCGGGACAACGCGATCACCGAGCTGTCGGAGGCGGTCGCCCGTATCGGCCGGCACAAGTTCCCGGTACGGGTCACGAAGACGACGCGCGCCTTCCTCGACGAACTGGGCGACGCGCTCGGCACCCAGCTCGACCCTGAGGACATGGAATCCACCCTCAAGCGGCTCGGCGGCATCGCCAAGCTCATCGGCGCGACCCTCAGCAACACCGCCAACCCGACGCAGCTGAACGCCGGTTACAAGGTCAACGTCATCCCCGGCGAGGCCACCGCGCACGTCGACGGGCGATTCCTGCCCGGGTACAAGGAGGAGTTCTTCGCCGACCTCGACCGGATTCTCGGGCCGAACGTGAAGCGTGAGGGCACGCACTCCGACAAGGCCCTGGAGACCTCCTTCGACGGGCCCCTGGTCGAGGCCATGCAGTCCTCGCTGCTCGCCGAGGACCCGACCGCGAAGGCGATCCCGTACATGCTCTCCGGCGGCACGGACGCCAAGTCCTTCGACGACCTGGGCATCCGCGGCTTCGGCTTCGCGCCCCTCAAGCTGCCGCCGGAGCTGGACTTCGCGGGCATGTTCCACGGGGTCGACGAGCGGGTGCCGGTGGAGGGGCTGAAGTTCGGGGTGCGGGTGCTGGACCGGTTCATCGACGCGTCCTGAAACACCGGTCGACGTCGGTTGACACCAGAATTCGGCCGCGCGTACGGAAGCCACTGGGACGGGTGAATGTGCTCATAAGCTCGTAGCTCCATTACTCCCTCCTCGTTACAGGTGATGCGATCGGCAACACGAGATCGCTTTTGCCAACAAGGAGGAATAATGATCAAGAAGGTCGTCGCCGCTGCGGCTGCCACCGGTGGCCTGGTTCTCGCGGGTGCGGGTCTGGCCGTCGCCGACTCGGGCGCTCAGGGTGCCGCTGTGCACTCCCCGGGTGTCGTTTCCGGCAACGTCATCCAGGTGCCCGTGCACGTCCCGGTGAACGTGTGCGGCAACACGATCTCGGTGATCGGTCTGCTGAACCCCGCCTTCGGCAACACCTGCGTCAACAAGTGACGTCGCCCCTCTAGGGGGTGACCACATCCTCGGCCCCGGAGCGCGCGCCATGCGCTCCGGGGCCGACGGGTCTTTGTGCGAGAAATTGCGCGAGGAATTCAGTCAGGAATGAAGGCAGGGGGGAATTCAGCAATGCGACAGGTCACTCGAAAGAGCTTGATGACCGTGGCGGCCGCGACCGGGGTGATCGCCGCCGCGAGCGGTGTCGCCCACGCCGACTCCGGTGCGAACGGCTCCAGTTCGGACTCGGCAGGCGTACTGTCCGGCAACACCGTGCAGGCACCGGTGCATGTGCCGGTCAACGTCTGCGGCAACACCGTGAACGTGGTCGGGATCCTCAACCCGGCGGTCGGCAACAAGTGCGCCAACCAGGGCGGGGGCAGTGGTGCCGGCCATGGGGGTTCGGGGGGTCACGGCTCGTCCGATGGTCACCGCGACTCGGGGGGTTACGGCGGCTCGGGCGGCTCGGGCGGACACGGTGGTTCCGGCGGGCACGGGAACTCCGGCGGACAGGGAGCGCACGGCGGCTCAGGGGGCTCGCACGCCGGCGGACACGCCTCGAACTCGCCCGGTGTCGGCTCCGGCAACCACGTCCAGGTACCGATCGACGTACCGGTGAACGTCTGCGGCAACAGCGTCGACGTCATCGGCATCGGCAACGCCGTCACCGGCAACGACTGTGCCAACGACGGGAGTTGGAACGGCGGCGGGCACGATCACGGGACCCCTCCGGGCGGCGGCGGTCACCACGGCGGCGGTCACCACCCCGGCGGTGGGCATCACCACGGCACGCCTCCCGGTCACGGCGGTCACCACGGCACGCACCCGGGCGGCGGTCACGGGACGACCCCGCCGGGAACGCCGGGCAACCCCGGGACTCCCGGTCACCCGGGCACTCCCGGCACGCCCAGCCACCCCGCCTCACCGGGCACCTCGCCGGTCAAGGGCGGGCAGACGCCGGTCGGTTCCGCGCACGTGACCCAGCCCGGCGCGCAGTCCGCCGTCCAGTCCCAGGGCGGCGCGCAGCTCGCGCACACCGGCAGCGAGCTGCCGCTGGGCCTCGCCCTGCCGGTCGGCGCGGGCGCGCTGCTCGCGGGCGCGGTGCTGTACCGCAAGGCGCGGGCCTCGGTGTAGCTCCCGGGCACAGGTGACTCGGAACATGTGATCTGCGCAACGGAGGGGCCCCGCACTGTCGGGGCCCGCTCCGTTCCGCCCGGCTCAGCTCACCACGTGGCACGCACCTGGCGGATGATCCGCCGGCGCAGCCGCACCCTGCGACTGCCGTCGCGCAGCAGGCTCAGTCGGTCCAATTCCCAGTGTCCGTACTCGGCATGGTCCGTCAGCAGACGTGTGGCGTCCTTGCGGGAGACCCCGCGCGGTACGTACACGTCGACAAATTCGTATTCCGGCATCGCATCTATTGTGCGGGCAGAGCCCCGGTACGGATAGCGTCTGCACTATGTCTGATGCTGCGCAGCCCACCGCTGCCGAGGTACGCGCCGCCGCCGAGGCGGTCAAGACCGCGCTCGACCGCCACCTGGCCGCGGTCGAAGCCCGGTCGGGGGAGGACGACCCGGCCGTATACGAGGCGTTCAACCAGCTCGCCGCGGCCGCCGAGGTCTACGACGAGCTGCTCTACGACCGTTATGACGAGGTCACGCCTTTCGAGATCCCCGGTACGGACGACTCCCTGCCGCCGTACACCGGCCCCGAGGAGCCGAACGCGGTGAGCGTGCTGATCCGCCGTGACTACGCCGTGGCGGAGCCGCAGCGGCTGCTGGCCCAGGCGCAGCGGGTCGAGGCGGCGGTCGGCGACGGCACGGGCACGGAGGCCTCCGGCACGATCCACGGTGCGCTGGGCATCCTCTTCGACGAGTTCGAGGCGGACGAGATCGCCTCCCGGCCCAAGGAGTTCGGCCTGGAGGAGGGCGACTCCACGCTGTGGGTGACCGCCGCCGACGAGACGGCCGATCCCGGCGCCTGGCTGGAGGCGCCCTTCGAGGGGGTCGATCCGCAGCGGGTGGTGTGCCGCTTCGACGTCAGCGCGGTCTTCGACGACGAGATCAACGACGAGCTGGACGACATCGACGAGGTGGACGAGGCCGAGGAGGAGATCGAGGACGAACTCGATCCCGACCTCGACGCCGATCTCGACGAGGACGGGGACCTGGAGGCGCTGGAAGCGGACCGCTGAACCGCGCCGCGCCCAGCTGTTGCGACGACGGCGGCGGTCACCGAGGGGCTTTCTCGGTGACCGCCGCCGTCTGTCGTCCGCCTCGGACCTCCGCGACCTGACCGCGGTCGTCCGCCGTGCCGCTCAGACCTCCGCCGGTACCTGCGGTCGCAGCAGCACCGGCAACCTCGTCGTACGCGGCTTGGCCGGGACCTCGGCGACCGCCCGGGGCAGCGCCTGGTCCACGCCGTGCACCACGGACAGATGCCGGTCCGCCCGGCTGAACGCCGTATACACCCAGGGCCGGCTGAGCGCCTGCGCCGCGTCCCCGGGCAGCACCACGACCACCGCGGGCCACCGCACCCCCACGGCCTGATGCGCGGTCAGCGCCCACCCGTGCCGCACGGACTGCTCGACCCGCTCCTTCGGTACGACGACGGGGCCGCCGGCGCACGCCAGGTGCAGCCCCTCGGCGTCGGCGTTCACCACCCGGCCGGGAACCGTACGACCCGGGGTGGGGGAGTACGCGATCCGGTCGCCGGGGTCGAAGCCGCCGAAGCGGCCGGGGCCGGGGTTGAGCCGCTCCTTCAGTGCCACGTTGAGGGCACGGGTGCCGGCCGCGCCGCCGTGGCCCGGGGTGATCACCACCGTCTGCTCGGCGGGGACGCCGATCACGCGCGGCACCGAGTCGGCGACGAGCTGCACGGTCCGGTGCACGGCCTCACCGGCGTCACGCACCGGCACGATCACGACCTCCTTGCCGGGGGCCTCCACCTGGTTCAGCTCGCCGATTCCGATGCCCGAGACGAGTTCGCCCACGGGACCGAGATCCGGTCGCCGTGAGACGACCTGGGGACAGGCCTTCGACGCGAGCAGATCGGCGAACACCCGGCCGGCACCCGCCGACCACAACACCGCCGGATCCCCGGCCAGCACCAGCCGCGCCCCGTCCGGCAACGACTCACTGAGCAACGCCGCCGTCTCGACGTCCAGTTGAGGCGCGTCGAGCACGACGAGGAGATCCAGATCGAGAGCACCGTCCGCGTCCCGCCCGGGGCCTTCGGCACCGGACAGCAGCCCGGCGACGGTGGCGGCGCGGGGGCCGTCACCCGGGGCGGGGCCGTCCGGCTCGGCGGACGATGAGCTCTCTGATTCCGTGGACGGTGTCAGCGACGCGGCGAACCGGTCCCGTCCGACCGGACTGTGGGCGGCGGCCCAGGCACGCAGCCCGAAACCCGCCGCCGCGCGGAGCAGTGCCGCCGGCTCCTCCAGGGACGCCTCCCCGCCGGTGTGGAGGACCAGGCCATGCCCCGCGACCGCGCGGATCAGCTCGCCGGTGGAGCCCTTGGCGGCACCGGCCCGCTCCCAGTCCGCCGCCGAACCGTCCTCCTTCGGCACCGAGTTGATCAGCTTGGCGAGTCCGTCGGCGAGGCTCTCCTCGGCGAGCGCGTACCGCTCCAGGCCGATCAGCACGCGGACCGGACGCTCCTCGACCTCCGTGTCCTCGTCGGACGCGTCGTCCGCGCGCTGCACCGGGACCGCGGGCTCGTCCAACGCGTCCTGGAAGACCAGCACTTCACCCTCCGCGACGGCGCTCTGTGTCGCCGCGTCCGGATCGGGCACCCCTTGCTTGGCCAGCGCGGCCGTCAACGCCGACGCCTCCAGGGCCGTATGCCCGGCCAGGGCCGCCTGCTCCAGGAGCCAGCCGACGACCGCCCGGCCCCGCCGCTCGTCGTCCGGTGCGCACTCGGCTCCGAGCAGCGCCCGCGCGAACCCGTCGGCCTGCTCGGGCCGTACACCCGGGACGCGCAGCAACTGCCAAGGATCCTCGCGGAGTTGATCGTCGCCGCCCTCGCCGAGTGCCGCCGCGACCTGGGCCGCGAGTGTCTCGGGCGCACCGCCCTCGGCCAGCACACGCCGTACGGACTCGACGGTCTCGGTCGCGGGGATGCCGGGCTCGGCCGCGACGGGCTGGGGCCGTCGCTCTGCCTCGGGGGTGGCGGACGGGCGTGGGGCTGGC
>NZ_JBLTJC010000258.1:0-15124 GCF_048158785.1 Streptomyces colwelliae
CACACCCCCCGACCGCACCACCTCCCAAGCAACCGCCAGATCCCCCACCAACACCCGCCACGACACCCCATCCACCACCAAGTGATGAACCACCACCAACAAACGTCGAGCGGTGGGGAACCACAGCATCCGGACCATCACGCCGGAGAGGGGGTCGAGTTCGTCCGCCAGGGCGCGGGTCTCCGCGTCCAGCCGACGCTGCCACGGCTCCCCCGTGGGCATGCCCGTCCAGCCGGATCGCCGAATGAGTCCGTCGATCTCCAAGGGCCCGCCGGTCACGAGGCCAGCCTCGGGCTCGGGTACGAGTCGGGAGCGCAGAACGGCGTGGCAGTCCAGCACCGCGGAAACGGTCGCGGTGAGCCCGGCTTCGTCCACGTCCGGCGGCAGGGCCAGGACCATGCTCTGGGCGAATCCCGCCCGGTTCCCGCCGAGGCCGAGGACATGGCGGGCGACGGGCGACAGGGGCATCCAGCCAGTAGCTCCACCGTCGAGTTCGGCCAGCGAGGGGTCCTGTTCGGTTGCGGTGTCCGCGGCCTCGGCGAGGCGGGCGACCGTACGGCACTCGAAGACCTGCCTGGGGTCAATCCTGATGCCAGCCGCGCGGGCCCGGACCGTCACCTGGATCGATCGGATGCTCTCGCCACCGGCGGCGAAGAAGTCGTCGTCCACACCGACCCGGTCCAGCCCGAGCACCTCGGCGTAGATGGCGGCAAGAATCTCCTCGACCGCGGAGGTGGGTGCCCGGTACGTGTCCGAGGAGGTGCTCGGAGCGGGCAGGGCAGTGTCGTCCACCGTCCCGGACGCGGTCGTGGGCATCCGGTCGAGGATCACGATGGCCGCGGGCACCATGGGTGCCGGCAGCCGACGGGCCGCGAAGGCCCGCAGTTCCGCCGCGGACAGGCCGGCCGTCAGGTCGACATCGGCGGCGTCACCGCTGGACGGTATGTCTGCGACCACGTAAGCCAACAACCGCCATTCGCCCGGACGGCTCTCGTCCGGGCGTACGAGAGCCTGGGCGACCCCCGGGTGAGCGAGGAGCACGACCTCCACCTCGGCGGGTTCGACCCACAGACCGTCCACCTGCAAGCGCCGGTCGGCCCGGCCCACGAAGTGCAGCTCCCCGTCCTCGTCCCAGCGTGCCAGCTCCCCGGTACGGTACATCCGCGCGCCTGGGGTACCGAACGGGTCCGCCACGAACCGCTCGGAGGTGAGACCGGGACTGTCCCAGTACGCTCGCGCGACACCGGGGCCGACGACGTACACTTCGCCAACCGCGCCCGGGGGCTGCGGAGCGAGACCCGGCCCGAGCAGCCGCACGACAGCCCGAGCGGCCGGTACACCGGCGGCCGGCCATCCGATCGTCTCCGCACCGCCGTGCACACCGGCGACTGCGGGTGGGGCCGAGAGCCGGGCTGCCCAGGTATCGAGCCGCTCGTGTGCCGGCAGCTCACCGGGCAGGAACACTGTTCGCAACTGCGCCTCGGCGGGCGCTGGTTGATCGAAGAACGCCGGTTCGGCCGTTAGCACGGTGACGTCTTCGTCGACGACGAGCTCCCTGAGTTCCCCCACGGAGCGCGACACCGTGTCCGGCACGACCAGTGCACGGCCCCCGTGCACAAGCGCACCGCACAACTCCCGCACACCGGTGTCCGTCGTCGGCGAGTGCGACCAGGCCCACACGTCGGTCCGGCCGAGACCGCCGTCGGCCGCGTACGCGGCCGACCAGGACAGCAAATTGCGGTGGGTTACAGCGACGCCGTGCGGGTGTCCGTCCGGCCCGGACACATACAGCAGGAAGGCAAGCCCGTCAGGCCACGCACGGTCCGGTTCCGGGCTCTGTTCCCCGGTGTCGCCGTCCGGAAGGAACAGCCGTGGGATCCCGTACTCGGGCAATCCGGCCGCACTCGTCGCGTCGGTGATCACGAGCCGAGGAGCCGCTGCGGACAGGATGAGCCCGAGCCGCTCCATGGGATCGGCGGGGTCGATCGGCAGACAGGTGCCGCCGGCCTTGAGCACGGCCAGTGCGGCCACGGCCCACTCCGGCGAGCGCGGCAGGGCGATCGCCACCACCGTCTCCGGGCCGACGCCGTGCCCTGCGAGTTCACGGGCCAAGCGGTCGGCGCGGGCGTTCAGCTCCCGATAGGTCAGCCTCGACCGGCCCTTGGCGAACACTGCCACGGCAGCGGGTGCTTCGACGGCCCTGCGGGCGACCTCACCGCCGATCGTGCCTTCCGGTCCGGGCAGTTCGCTGCCTGCGGGGGCGTCGGCACGTTCGGCGGAGGTGCGCACCTCCGCCGCGCCCACCGGGCGGGCCGGGTCGGCGACCACTTGGCTCAGTACCTTGACGTACCGCCTGGCGATCGACTCGGCACCGTCCCGGTCGAACAGGTCGTCGGCATACTCGATCCCGCCGCGCAGCCCGCGCCCGTCGGGGGCCGGGCTCAGATGGAACAGGAGGTCGAACTTGGCGGTGCCTGTGGAGGCGAAGGTCCACCGCGCCGGCACGCCCGCGAGGTCGAAGCCGGGTAGTTCGTCCTGCCAGGCGAACATCACCTGGAACAAGGGGTGGTGGCTCAGCGAGCGCTCGGGATTGAGCAGTTCGACCAGCCGGTCGAAGGGTGCGTCCTGGTTGTCGTAGGCGGCCAGAGCCTTCGCCGCGACCTGCTCCAGCACCCGATGGAACGGCTGGTGCCCAGAGAGCCGTACGCGCAGTACCCAGGTGTTGACGAAGAAGCCGACCAGATCCGCGAGCGCGGCGTCGGTGCGCCCGGCTATGGGTGATCCGATGGCGAGGTCGTCGCCACAGCCCAGCTGGTGCAGCAGCACAGCGAGCGCGGACTGCAGGACGATGGAGGGGGTCACGCCATGGGTGTGGGCCATCTCCTCGACCGCGGTGCGCAGTTCGGGTGCGATGTCGAAGGCGACGAAGCCGCCCGTGTGACCGGCGACGGCCGGGCGGGGCCGGCCGGTCGGCAATCGCATCGGCTGAGGTACGCCCGCGAGTTCGGTCTGCCAGTACTCCAGTTGGCGCCGCAGCAGACCGTCTTCTTCCGAGCCGTCGGCCAGGAGTCGCTGCTGCCAGAGCGAGTAGTCGGCGTACTGCACGGGCAGGTCGGGCCAGTCGGGTGCCCGGCCGTGCAACCGGGCGGCGTACGCCTCGGACAGGTCGCGGCCCAGGGGCAGGACGGACTCCCCGTCGCCCGCGATGTGGTGCAGGACCAGGACCAGGGCGTGTTCCTCGGCGCCGAGGCGCAGCAGGTCGGCACGGATCGGCAGATCACGGGTGAGGTCGAAGAGCAGGCCAGCCGACTCTGTCACGGCCTGCTCGAACATCTCCGGCCGCACGGACACCACAGGCAGATCGATCGACGCCTCGTCCACCGGCAGCACCCGCTGATGGGCGACTCCCCCGTCGTCCTCTTCAACCACCGTGCGCAGCGCCTCGTGACGAGCCACGACATCGCGGAGTGCGGCGCAGAGTGCCACCTGGTCGAGGGGACCGGTCAGGCGGAACACTGCCGGAATGTTGTAGACGGGCGACGGCTCCTCGAACCGGTGCAAGAACCACAGCCTCTGCTGCGCGTACGACAGGGGCACGCGCGCCGGACGCGGTATCGGTCGCAGCGGCGGCCGTACGGGGAACGCGGTTTCCAGCCATTCGGCGATCTCGGCGACGGTGGGGCCGGCGAACACCACGCCGATTGAGACTTCGGCCTCCAGTTCGGTCCGGATGCGGTTGACAAGCCGGGTGACAAGCAGTGAATGGCCGCCCAGCAGGAAGAAGTTGTCGTCGATTCCGACATCGTCCACACCGGTCAGCTCGACGAAGAAACGCACAAGGGTCGCCTCGCGCGGTGTGCGCGGCGCGCGGTGGCGCTCGTCGGTGAGGTCCGGGGCGGGCAGCGCGGCGCGGTCCAGTTTGCCGTTCGGGGTCATCGGCAGCCGGTCCAGGATCACGAAGGCCGCGGGCACCATGAACTCGGGCACACGATCGGCCATGAAGGTCCGTACGTCGGCGGCGGTGAGCGCCCCGGTCGCGCCCACGTAAGCCACCAGCTGTAGTCCTCCGCTGGCCCCCGGGTCATCGCGGGTGACGACCACGGCCTGGGAGACGGCCGGATGCGCTTCGAGGGTCGCCGCGATCTCGCCCGGCTCGATCCGGAAGCCGCGGATCTTGATCTGGTCGTCGGCACGCCCGACGAACAGCAGCTCGGCGTCCGGCGTCCAGGTGACGACGTCTCCGGTCCGGTACATCCGCTCACCCGGCGCGCCGAACGGGCAGGCGACGAACCGCTCCGCGGTGAAGGCGCCGCGGCCGAGGTAACCGCGGGCCAGGCCGAGGCCGGCCAGATACAGCTCGCCCGAGCCGCCGGGCGGTACCGGCCGCAGTGCGCCGTCGAGGACGTAGACCCGGGTGTTGTCCATAGGCCGCCCGATCGGGATGTCGTCTCCCGGGCCCTCGTCCGTGCTCACCGGACGGCAGGTGGCGTAGACCGTCGTCTCGGTCGGTCCGTAGACATGTACGAACGATGTCCCTGGGCAGGTGCGGGCCGCGCTCCGGACGGCGGACGGGTTGACCCGCTCGCCGCCGGTCCATACCTGGGCCAGGCGGGAGAAGCAGTACGGGTCCTGTTCCGCGAGGAGGTTGAACAGAGCCGTCGTGACGAAGACCGCCGACAGGCCCGCATCGCCGACGAGTTGTGCCAAAGCGCGGGCGTCGAGGTCACCGGGCGGCGCGACGACGATCTGGCCTCCGTGCGTCAGCGGCACCCATATCTCGTAGGTCGAGGCGTCGAAGACGTAAGGGGACCGCAGCAGCACACGGTCGTGCCCGGTACGCCAGCGTTGGTCCAGGGCGAGGCAGACGATGTTCCGATGGGTGATACCGATCCCCTTCGGCACACCCGTCGAGCCGGACGTGTACATGACGTACGCGAGGCCGTCGGCCCGGGCGTCTCCGGCGACCGTCCCGGCCGGCAGCGGCCCCAGTCGGTCGAGCAGTATCGAGGGGCATGCCTGGGAGGGGACGACATCGGCATGCGCGGAGCAGGTGAGCGTCAGTACGGGACGGGTGTCCTGGACCATGCGCCGCACCCGGTCCGCTGGATGGCCCGGATCGATCGGCAGGTAGGCGCCGCCCGCCTTGAGGACGGCAAGCAGCGCCACAACCAGCTCCGCCGACCTGGGCAGCACCACCGCCACGACCGACTCCGTGCCGACGCCCCGGCGGTGCAGCTCGGCGCCCAGGCGGTCGGCGCGCTCCTCGAGCTCCCGGTAGGTCAGCGAAGTTCCTCCGTCGACCACGGCGACGGCTTCGGGCCCGGCGAGGGCCTGACGGTGTACCAACTCGGGCAGGGAGCACTCCGGCGTTTGCCTGAAGGTGTCGTTGGCTTCGTCGAGCAGGAGGTCGCGCTGGGCCGGGCGCAGCAGGTCGAACCGGCCGACGGGCAGGTCGGGCCGGGCCACCACGGCCCGGACGAACTCCACCAGTTCCTCCGCCAGTAGTCGCAGTTCGGCTACGCCGTAGAGCGAACGGGGTGCGTCCAGACGGATGTTCAGGTCGCCACTCGGGTGCCCGTCCCGGTACGCCGAGATGGTCAGCTCCTCGACGGCGCCCCAGGCGCCACTGTTGAGGTGCGCCCTGCTGCCGGCGAAGTCGAGTGCGGTGACGTACGGGATCACGTTGACGAGCACGCCGAACGGGCTGCGCGCGCCACCGACCGCGCCGACGCCGCGCTGGATATCGCTGCGGTGGTGACGCGCGTGAGCGAACACGACGCGGCGCTCGGCTGCGACGGACGCCGTGATCTCCGCGAAACTCGCGGAGACCGGCACCCGGACCCGCATGGGCACCACGTTCACGGTGAGGCCGGGGACGCGTTGCACAGCCTCATCTCGGTTCTTCGTACTGAGCGAGAACAGGAGCTCGTCGAGTCCGCAGCGGCGACCCAGATAGGCGGCCACAGCGGAAGCGAACAGGGCGGGCATCCGAACGCCCAGGGCGCCTGCCGTCTCCTCCCAGCGGGACGCCTCCTCCTCTGATACCGACACCACACGGCTTACCACGCCGACCGCGTCGGTCAATGCGACCCAGCGGTCGGGCCGTTCGGTCCGCTCCTCCAAGTCCGGCGGCAACAGCCTGCTTTCGGCGGCCCCGAGAGCCGGCAGCCGTGCCGGCGGCGTGTCCTCGGCCAGGTACTCCACCCAGAATCGCGCGTCGTCGTCGTACTCTGGCGAATTGCGATAGCGGTCGTCCGACTCGGCGAGCGCCCCGGGTCCTTCGAACCAGGGCTCGGGCACCGGCCGTCCGCGCACCATGGCGGTATAGATCTCGGCGGTCCGCCGGGACAGCAGGGAAACCACTCCGAAACCGTCGGTCACCGCGTGGTGGAACACCTGGATCAGCAGATGACGCGTGGGGTCGAGCCGGATGACGCCGACCCGGAAGAGGATGTCGTGCGCGAGATCGAAAGGGCGGCCGATCAGATCGCCCAGCAGGGAGCGGGCGGCCGACTCCGGATCCGGTTCCTCACTGACGTCGAGCACGAACGGGTCCAGCCGGTCGGGCGAGCCGATCACCTGGCGGAGTCCGTCCTCATGCTCCACGAAATTGACAAGGGCGGCGTCGGCCTCCCGGAAGACCTGCCCAATAGCAATTACGAGGGCATCCGTATCGATGTCTCCGAAAATATCCCAGATCATCGAAGCGTTGTTGGGGAACTCCGGCGCCATTTTCTGGGCAAACCACAGTCCCTGCTGTACCGACGATACGCCGAACGAACGCAAGGTTCCTCCCCCTCATTTGGGCTCGAATACCGGACCGACGCGGGCGTGCGTATTTCTACACTCACGCCGCTGCACCGACGCGTCAAGGAAGAAGCCGCGAAACCGCCGGGTCAACGGCACGGATTTACCGTCCCGTTGACAGGACACGATTGCGCTATTATTCCTGCACGAGGAAATGCCACAGATACGGCACCCAGCAGGCAGTGAAAGGGGAGAAAGAGAGGCCCGACCCGATGAATTCGGGTCGGGCAGAAACCGTCACGTCGCCGTCGCGGCCACTACGATCGGGGACTCCAGGGTCTTGAGCTGCTGAGGGTCGAGCACGACCGAGCGGTGCAGCACGCCTGCGTTGAAGAAGATCCTGCGCTGGGCCAGCAGGCGCGCGTCCATGCTCAGCGGAATACCGAAGATGGAGCCGACGGACGGCAGTTCGCCGAAGGAGCAGCCAGTGGCTTCGGCGAGTTCGCCGGCATTCGCCATCCTCAGCCGCTTGGCATCCAGAACCTCGGCCAGTGCGTCGAGATCGCCACGCTGGTCACCCGGGAGCGAGTGAAGGACAAGGTCCTTCCCACCAGCCTTGCGGTAACGACGCAGCAACAGCGCCTTGGCCTGTTCGTGGAGTTCGGAACCCACTACCCGACTGTATTCCTCGGCAGAGGCGGCCGGCGGGTGCTCGATCTCCTCGAACCGTACTCCGTTCTCCGTGAAATACTCGATTAACCGGCGGTAAGCCTCGCTCATTCCGATCCTCTGTGGTCGCCATGGTCGACGGATGTCCCGGCGTGAACCGGGGCGCCCACCGTAGCGCAGCCCGAACCGGCCACCCGCCGCTCGCGAACCAGCTCAGTGATTCACATGAATCCCTATCTGGCATGGGACCGACGACGGTCCCCTCCCCGACGACGGCGCCTGTTCGCCGTCCACCATGAGCGCGCTGCGGACGATGTCAGCATCTTCGGGTCGGAGAATGAATTCGAACCGGACATGCTGTCCGGGCCGTCCGTCGTTGGAGCCGAATTCGATGTGGAACGAGACTTCCCGGTTGGCCGCCAGACACACGACCAGCGCTCCGTCGACGACGCCGGGAACCGGGACGGGTCGGCTGCCACTATGACTCATCAGGTATTTCCTCTCACCAGCAGGGGGGAGCTGCGTGGCAGACCGTGCTTTTCCAGGGCCGTCACGAGACGCGGCAGGGCGGTACGCCAGTCCGCGACCACCGCGACATCGACGGCGTCGAACAGCGGCGCCGCGGGATCGCTGTTAATCCCCAGGACCAGACCCGCTCCACAGGCACCGGCCATGTTCGCGAACTTGCCACTGGTGCCGATGGCGACGTACAGCCGCGGCGCCACACTGCGCCCCGTGACCCCGATCTGGCGGGCGCGTGGCTGCCATCCGCGGTCGGTGACCTTGCGTGTGGCGGCGAGTTCGGCGTCGAGAGCGTGGAGCACCGGGTCGAGCAGCGGATAGTCCTCGGGAGGCACCGCCGCGCCTACGCAGACGACGGCCCGGGCGCCCGCGAGTGCATCGAGGTCGTCGTCGAACACCCGGAAGACGAGACGCGGTCGACCTCGCGGTGGGACGAGCAGATCAGGCCGGGAAGTCGCTGCTGCGGCGCGCGGTTTCAAGAGGTGCAGGGCACCGCCGCGGACCGTGACGAAGCAGGTCGCCGACCGGCAGGTGACGGCGACGACCAGTTCGCCGCTGAACGCCGGTTTCCAGCAGACGAGTTCGCCCTGCGCGTCGGTGTCGACGTCGATCGCGTCACCCACCAGGCCCGCCGAGAGACGGACAGCCGTCCGTCCGGTGATCTCCCGCCCCCACATGGTCGAGGCGGCCATGACAGCCCACGGCGACCGGGCGAAGCACCACGCGGCGAGACCCTCGGCAATGTCCTGCTCGGCGTACGAGCCCACGACGGCGCGGACCTCGTCGGCTCCCCAGGAGCCGGCCAACTCCGGTGGCGGCGGCGCGGGTCCGAGGAGAGTGACGCGTCGTCCGGTGGACGCGCCCAGAACGGCGGCACGGCCCAACATCTCGCGGGTGAGCCGGTCACGGCCCGGTTCGGCGAGCACCACGATCCCGGCGGCGTCGGTGTCACGACCGGGCTCGGGCACGGGCGGCAGCGACGGCTCGGCGTCGCGGTCGAAGGCGCCGAGTTCGGCCAGCTTGACCACGGCCCGCTCGACCTGGGTGTCGACGTCTCCGTCGAAACGCAGGCGCAGCCGGGTCGTGCTCAATCGCCGGCTGGCGCCCACCACGGTCCTGCTGGCCGCGTCGCCCCAGGGACCCGGACCCAGCGCAGCGTCCAGACGCGTGATGCGGTGCGCGGACACCGCCGCGCACGCGGCGAATCCGGCCTTGGCCGGGTGGATCAGACGCTCCGCACAGCTGAGCAGTGCCGGCATGGGGAGTTCGGTGCGCAGCCACCCGTCGTCGTGTTCGCAGCGGACCTGCAGGGTGTCGTCCCGTACGGCCAGTTCGCGCACTCCCGCCGCCATGGGCAGTCCGAGCAGTTCGGCGATCTGCGCCGGTGTCTGACCAGTCTCCGCATCGACCGAGTTGCGTCCGCACACAACGAGGTCGAACGGGCCCAGTCTGCACAGTGCCGCTGCCAGGGCCCGGGCGGTGGCCAGGGTGTCGCTCCCGGCGAATGCCGCGTCGCTGATCAGCACTCCGCTGCCCGCTCCGCAGGCGACCGCCTCGCGGAGGCAGTCCTCGGCGGCGGGCGGCCCAAGGGTGAGCACGACGCACTCACCCCCGGACTCGCGGGCGAGTGCCACCCCCTGGGCCACGGCGCGCCGGCAGTAGGGGTTCATCTCCAGCCCGTGCCCGGTCCGTTCCAGCCTGCCGTCGCGCCCCAGCCGCAGGCTCTCGAAACTCGGCACCTGTTTGACGAGAGCGGCGATCCGCAACGGACGCACCACAGTCGTGCCCCTTCCGCGTTCGAGGTGAGAGCCGGGGACCCGTCTCCTCGTGAGTGACGGGCCCCCGGTCCGGTCAGACCGAGGCGAGTTCCGTCGCCGGCCGACCGGAGGCCAGCAGCGCGCTGTCGAGGACGTCCCACAGGGCCACCAGTGCCTCAAGGAAGGCGTCGACGCCCTCCAGGACCAGAGCCTCGGTGTCCTCGTCGAGCACGGAGCCGACCGCCGCGATGGCATTCTTCTCGTGCTGCTGCTCGGCACCGATCTCGCCCCAGTGCTCCAGCAGGTAGTGCATCTCCCCGTCCTCCAGCGACGCCTCGTAGATGCCGGCGTCCACGAGCGCCGTCTTCTCACCGGGGATCAGATGGCGGTTGGAGATCATCTCCAGGGCGAGGGCGGTGCCGAGATTGCGCAGGGTGGACTCGCGGTCCACCTGCTGCCGCCGGTCGAACACGGCCCTTGCCCGGCGGGTCTGGGCCAGCAGTCCGGTCTTCGGGTCGTACCCGGGCAGGTTCTTCAGCAGCTGGTCGGAGAACTCCTTGAGTCCCTGCTCGACCAGTTCCTGATCGTAGAGATCTCCGAAGACGACCTGACCAGCGGCCCGGTTCACGATGTACCCCGCCATGGTGGCGAGTTCGGGGCCGTGGTTCTCCTCGCTCTCGATGATCTCCTGGAGCAGTGTGCTCTCCTCGGAGAACTTGTGCACGGCCAGCGCCTCAGGGAACTTCCCCCCGGGACGGGTGGCGTCGCAGAAGGTACGGATCTGGTGGAACAGCGCTCCCACCACCACGCTCTCGGGCCGGGTCGCTGCCCAGTGCTCGAAGATCGGGTGGCTGTAGCAGCGATGGCCGCGAACGCGGCTGATGAGGTCGTCGATGGCGATGGGCATGGCACAGCGCTCCTCTTGGCGATTGATGATCGATTCCTGGTCGGTGTCCCGAATACCCGGGAAATGGCATCGGGAATGGCACGGCAGAGTTCTCCGGTGAAATTCCAGCAGATTGACACATCGCAAAAAGAGGTTGGTTCGCCGATTCTAGCTCATTCCTCAATACTGACGCCGCCTACGGCTGACGAATCCACTTCACCGTCCGGTCGACAGGACACCGAAATGCAGAATAGGAAATGGGGAAGGAGGCTTATTCGCCATGGCAAATCGGCATTCACCTGTACTGGGGGCTACCACCGGGTTCTCCCCCGGCACGGCGTGATTCACGAGCGAGCCGGGTCTCCGATCAAGACGGCGGTCAAGTCGTCGACAAGTGCACCGACCACGCGGTCCGCATGGTCCCGAACGAAGAAGTGGTCTCCCGGGAAGCGCCGCACGCCGAGGAAGCGCGTGGTGTGGTGGCTCCAGCCCGCCATGCGGTCGACCGGGGTCACGGTGTCGGCGACCCCGCCCATCGCTCGCATCGGCACGGCCAGTGGCGCTCGGCCGACGCGGGGCTCGTACGTCCGGCACAGCTGGAAGTCGGCCCGCAGTACCGGCAGCATGAAGGCCAGGACCTCCGGGTCCGACAAGACCTCGGAAGGCACTCCCCCCAGTCGCCGCAGCCTGTCGATGAAACGGTCGTCGCTCGCGGCCGGGTCCGGAAGCCGCTCGACCGGTATGCCTTCCACCAGCCACGAGGCCGATGTGTAGAGCGTCGGCGGGGGCAGCCCGCGCCGTTCCAGGGCCAACAGGAGCTGATAGGCGATCAAGGCTCCCATGCTGTGGCCGAACAGGACGTAGGGCGGTCGCAGTTCGGGGGCGAGGGCGCCCGCCAGGGTGTCCGCGGCCATGGCACAGTCGGTGAAGGGCTGTTCCGGATGCCGCCCATGCCGCCCCGGCAACCGGATCGCCCGCAACTCCACGGAGGGCGGCAGGTGATCGGCCCACGCCCGGAACATCGTCGAGTCCCCGCCGGCGCACGGCAGGCAGTACAGCCGCACCGAGGCCGCCGGACGGGGGACGGGGACGGAGTACCAGGGCGACGACACCTCAGCCGCGTCCCGTCGCCTCGTCGACGGCCCGAGCCAGGCTGCGCAGTTGGGGGTCCTCGTACACCTGGTCCGGCGTCAGGACCTCCGGCCCGAACGCCTTCTCCACGCGCTGGAGGAACTTGATGGCGGTGAGAGACGTGCCTCCGGCCTCGAAGAAGTCGTCCTCCGTGCCGACATCGGGGCGGTCGAGCAGATCACACCACATCTGCGCGAGCGTCGACTCGGTCGGCGTCATCGTGTGCCTGGCAGTCTCTCGGGTCGCTTCGCTCATGGGCTGGGCTCTCCTGATCTCGCGGGCGAGGCATGTGCGGTGAGCAGGGCATGGCGGTCGATCTTGCCGTTGGGCGTCAGCGGGAAGCTGTCGCAGAGGTGGATCTGCGCCGGCACCATGTAGCGCGGCAGCTTGGTCGCCAGATGGTCCCGGAGGCCCACCGGTGAGGCACCCTGGCCGAGCGGTACGACGAACGCCATCAGGGACTTGTCGCCGCGGTTGTCCCGCACGGCCACGCAGCTCTGCTTCACCAGCGGATGACTGTTCAGATGGTGGGTGATCTCGCCGAGCTCGATACGGAAGCTGTTGATCTTGACCTGGTCATCCCGCCTGCCCTCGAACACCACGTCGCCGCTGGACAGCAGCCGTCCCAGATCACCCGTCCGGTACAGGCGTTCCCACACGCCGTCGATACGGCGGTGGACGAAGGCCGCCCGGGTGAGATCCGGACGTCCGAGGTAGCCGGCCGCCAGGCCGTCGCCCGCCAGGCAGATCTCCCCGATCTCGCCCGGTCCGCACAACCGCCGGGCATCGTCGGCGAGCACATAGAGCCGGGTGTTCTGGATCGGCCGTCCGATGGGCAGCGGCGCGTCCTCGCGCGGCGGCTCGTCGACCGGGAACCAAGTCGCTATGCAGGTGCACTCGGTCGGCCCGTACAGGTTGACGACGCGACCCGGCCCGTAGGTCCGTACGGCCTTGGTCATGTGCCGGTGCGAGTGCGCCTCGCCGCCGCTGGTGATGGTCGCGACCGTCTCCAGCGCCTCCGGGGCCTCGTCCACCACCGAGTTGAACAGGGCGGTGGTCAGCAGCAGGATCGTGACACCGCCCTCTTTGATGACCCTTTCGAGGTGCGACAGCCGGATGGACTCGGCCGGGTACATCACGGACGTCCCACCGTTCAGCAGCGCACCCCAGATCTCCCAGGTCGCGATGTCGAAGGTCACGGGTGTCACCTGGAGCACGCGGCTGTGCTCGTCGAGCCGCCCGTACGTCGCCCCGTGCACCAGCCGGACGATGCCTCGGTGACGGATCGGCACGCCCTTCGCGCGGCCTGTCGAACCCGAGGTGAAGTTGATGCACGCGATGCTCTCGGGTCCCGCAGGGCAGACCGGGTTGGTGGCGAGCGGCCGCAGCGAGGCTTCGTCCACTCCGGTCACGCGGCAGCCGGATCCCTCAAGCCGCTCCTCCAACTCGCGCGCGCGGTCGCCGAGCAACCGCTTACAGCCGGCGTCCTCGAGAACAGCGGCCAGCCGCTCGTCGGGCCACTGGAAGTCCACCGGCACATACGTTCCGCCGCATTTGAGGACAGCCAGCAACGCCACCAGCATCTCCGGGGACCTGGCCACGCACACCGCCACGGGCGTGCCCTCACCGACGCCGTCCCGGGCCAGGTCGCCGGCCAGCCCGTTGGCGAGTCGGTTCAGCCGCCGGTAGCTCAGCGCCCGGTGGCCCTGGAGCACGGCAGTCGCGTCCGGCCTGTGGTTCGCCCAGAACTCGAAGAGTTCCACCACGCTGCTGTCCCGGGGGTAGGGCGCCTCGGTCCGGTTGATGATCCGGTGCAGGGACAGCGCGGCCTCGGAACAGACAACGGCTTCGGTGCCGGGCTCGTCGGTCTTCACCGCACCTCGAAGGGCACACCGTTGATGGTGCGGTCGACGAAGCGGTTGTGGCCGAACCCGTCCTTGCCGGAGACGAGCACGCACCCCCACTTCTCGAGGCTGACCTCCACTCCGTACTCGGCGAGGGTCTCCTGGTACGGGTACACGCGCACCGCGGTGGGCACGTACCGGGCTGTGAAGCCGAGGCGCATCTGGTCGGTCAGCCCGCTGTGAGGGTGCGACGCGTGCATGAGCGTGGACCAGAACATGATCGCCTGCCCCTGGCGCATGACCATCGACTTCGCCTTCGACTCGTCCGGGGTCCAGTCAGGGTCCTTCTGGAGCTGTCGGTAGTCGTAGCCGTAGAAGCCCCGCCGTACCCCGTTCTTGACGCTCTGGTTGATGCGGTCGGCGTCGTACTCGATGGCCTTGTTCTCGTCGTAGTTCATCGTCCGGTGCGAGCCGGGGATGAACTGGAGGCAGCCATTCTCGATCGTCGAGTCCGTGAAGGCGGTCCACACAGTCAGGGCCCCGCCGAAGCCGGCGTCCTCCGGCCAGACGATCTGGGGGTGCTTCCCCACATTGGCGAAGTTGTCCGCCTGGTGCCAGTCGGTGCCCTCGTCGCCGGGGTACTTCGGAAAGAACTCGGTACGCCAGCACAGGGCGTCGGGACCGAGCACACTGGCCACACGGTCGACGATCTCCGGCCGCGTGATGTGCCCGGCGAGGAAATCGACGTCCAGGTGGCGGTCGTAACTGGCGAGATTGGTCGTGCCGGACAGCGCGTCCCCCTGGTGGTAGACGCCCCGCCGGCTGTCGATGAGCTTGGGCCGCATGGCCCGGAGTGCCGACTCCATTTCATCGGGTCCGTATACGTCGAAGGGGCCGATGAATCCATCGCGCTGAAACTGATCGAGTTCTTGCGCGCCCAGGCTGTGGCTGACGGCCGCGCCCACGGAATTTGCCATGTGGCATCACCTTTCCGAGACTCTTCGCAATGCGAGCGGCGCCATCTGGTCGCCATCGGTGCTCAGAATGCGGGGAGTTCACCGCATTACGCGCCGCAGGGTTAGACCATAGTGCGTGTGCCGGTCCGGAGAGAAGGCTTTCGCGACACCTGGCGACCTCGTAACAATGGGCTTGCGTTTCACGGCAGTTGCGGCTGTCCGGTCCACAGGACATCGAGAAATGTGACAGCACTTACGTCGGCGGTGAGCGGCGTGCAAGAATTCCCCGAGTGTCGACGCCGAGCAGCGAGAATCGGAGTTGAATCATGAGTGGCAACCCCTTCGACGACGAGGACGGGCGGTTCTTCGTCCTGGTGAACGACGAGGAACAGCATTCCCTGTGGCCGACGTTCGCCGAGGTTCCGGATGGCTGGCGCGTCGTGTTCGGCGAGGACGGCCGCAAGGAATGCCTGGATTACGTCGAGGAGAACTGGAAAGATCTGAGGCCCAAGAGCCTTCAGGATGCGATGGCAGCCGACCAGGTCGCCAGCGACAGCGCATAACAATGTGACACACGGGAAAGGGCGGGTCCCGCGCGAAGAGCGCGGGACC
>NZ_JBLTJC010000259.1:0-15088 GCF_048158785.1 Streptomyces colwelliae
GTCCCGCACCGGCCAACCACCGGCGTCCTCCAGCGTGAGGCCGCCGCCCGGGGTGTCCTCGGCGCCGAGTGTGCCGCCGAGGGCCTCGGTGAAGCCGCGTGCGACGGCGAGGCCGAGGCCCACTCCGGCGCCGCGCGGGGCGTCGCCGTAGCGCTGGAAGGGTTCGAAGATGCGGTTCTTGGCCTCGTCGGGGACGCCGGGGCCGCGGTCGACGACCCGGATCTCCACGCGGTCGGCGATGGCACTTGCCTTGACCAGTACGGGAGTTCGCTCCGGGCTGTACTTGACCGCGTTCTCGACGATGTTGGCGACGGCGCGTTCGAGGAGGCCCTTGTCGACGGGGACCATGGGCAGGCTTTCGGGGATGTCGAGTTCGACGCTGTCCTCGGGGACCCCGCCCAGCGCCATCGGGATCACCTCGTCGAGGTCCGCCTCGCGGATGATCGGGGTGACCGTGCCGGTCTGGAGGCGGGACATGTCGAGGAGGTTCCCGACGAGGTTGTCGAGGCGGTCGGCGCCGTCCTCGATGCCGGCCAGCAACTCCGCCTGGTCCTCGTCCGACCAGGCGACGTCCTCGGAACGGAGCGAGGAGACGGCCGCCTTGATACCGGCGAGCGGGGTGCGCAGGTCATGACTCACGGCCGCGAGGAGTGCCGTGCGGATGCGATTGCCCTCGGCCAACGCCCTTGCCTGGTCGGCCTCTTCGCGGAGGCGGCGGCGGTCCAGGACTACGGCGGCCTGTGCGGCGAAGGCGGCCAGGACCCGGCGGTCCTCGGCGGGCAGGACCCGGCCGGAGAGGGCCAACGCCATGTGGTCGCCCACCGGTACGTCGACGTCCGCGTCCTCCGGGTTCTGGCAGGGGCGTGGGCCCACGCTGCCCGCGCAGGTCCAGGGTTCGACATCGCTCGCGCGCTCAAGCAGGGCGGCGGACTCCATGCCGAAGGTCTCCCTGACCCGTTCCAGGAGTGCCTCCAGGCTGGTCTCGCCGCGCAGTACGTTGCCCGCGAGGAAGGAGAGGATCTCCGACTCGGCGCGCAGGCGGGCCGCTTGGTGCGTGCGCCTCGCCGCCAGGTCGACGACCGACGCGACGGACACCGCGACGGCCACGAAGATCGCGATGGCGACGATGTTCTTGGGGTCGGCGATGGTGAACGTGTGCACGGGCGGGGTGAAGTACCAGTTCAGGAGCAGTGATCCGACCGCCGCCGAGGCCAGTGCGGGGAAGAGTCCGCCGAGCAGGGCGGCCGCCACCGTCAGGGACAGGAACAGCAACATGTCGTTGGCCAGGCCCACTTCGGGCGCGACACCGCTCAACAGCCAGGTCAGCAGCAGCGGTCCGCCGATTCCGGCCAGCCAGCCCCAGACGATCCGGGCCCGCCCGAGCCGTGTTCCCCGGTTCACGGGCAGTCCGCGCCCCTTGCCGGCCTCGTCGTGGGTGATGAGGTGGACGTCGAGATCGGGGCCGGACTCGCGGGCGACCGTCGAGCCGACGCCGGGCCCGAAGACGTACTGCCAGCCCTTGCGGCGGGAGACGCCGAGGACGATCTGGGTGGCGTTGACACCGCGCGCGAAGTCCAGCAGGGCCGCCGGTATGTCCTCGCCGACGACATGGTGGAAGGTGCCGCCCAAGTCCTCGACGAGGGTGCGCTGTTGGGCGAGTTCCTTCGGGGAGGCCGAGGTCAGGCCGTCGCTGCGGGAGATGTAGACCGCCAACACCTCACCGCCCGCGCCCTTTTCGGCGAGGCGCGCGGCCCGGCGGATCAGGGTGCGGCCCTCGGGACCGCCGGTCAGGCCGACGACGATCCGTTCACGCGAGCCCCAGATCGCCGAGACGCGGTGTTCGCTGCGGTACTCCTGGAGGTAGGCGTCGACCCGGTCGGCGAGCCAGAGGAGCGCCAACTCCCGTAGGGCGGTGAGGTTTCCGGGCCGGAAGTAGTTCGACAGGGCTGCGTCGACCTTGTCCGGTTTGTAGATGTTGCCGTGGGCCATCCGGCGTCGTAGCGCCGGCGGTGACATGTCGACCAGCTCGATCTGGTCGGCGCGGCGCACGACTTCGTCCGGGACGGTCTCCTGTTGCCGTACGCCCGTGATGGACTCGACGATGTCGCCCAGGGACTCAAGGTGCTGGATGTTGACGGTCGAGATCACGTCGATGCCCGCCGCCAGCAGCTCCTCGATGTCCTGCCAGCGCTTGGCGTTGCGGGAACCGGGGATGTTGGTGTGCGGCAGTTCGTCGACGAGGGCGACCTCGGGGTGGCGGGCGAGGACCGCGTCGACGTCCATCTCGGTGAACGTCGTGTCCCGGTAGGCGAGTTCGCGGCGCGGGATCTCCTCCAGGCCGTGCAGCATCACCTCGGTGCGCGGTCTGCTGTGGTGTTCCACGAAGGCGACCACGCAGTCGGTGCCCCGCTCGGTTCGCCGGTGCGCCTCGGACAGCATCGCGTACGTCTTGCCGACGCCCGGTGCCGCGCCGAGGTAGATCCGGAGCTTGCCGCGTCCCATGTCATCCTTCGAAGCGGTAGCCCATGCCGGGCTCGGTGATCAGATAGCGGGGGCTCGACGGGTCCCCTTCCAACTTGCGGCGCAACTGGGCCATGTAGACCCGGAGATAGTTGGTCTTGTTGCTCTGGGTCACCCCCCACACCTCCTGCAAGAGGTACTTCTGGGTGATCAGGCGGCCGGGGTTGGTCACCAGGATCTCCAGGAGGTGCCACTCGGTGGGGGTGAGCCGGATGTCGTGTCCGTCGCGGGTGGCCTTCTTGGCGAGCAGGTCGATGGTGAAGTCGTCGGTGGTGACCAGGGTGGTCGTCGGGGCGAGCGGCACGTCCTCGACGCGGCGGACCGCCGCCCGTAGCCGGGCGAGGAGTTCGTCCATGCTGAACGGCTTGGTGATGTAGTCGTCGGCGCCCGCGTCGAGGGCGGCGACCTTCTCGTCGGAGGCCTGCCGCGCCGACAGCACCAGGATCGGGACCCTGGTCCAGCCGCGCAGCGCCTTGATGACGTCGACGCCGTCCATGTCGGGCAGTCCGAGGTCGAGCATCACGACGTCCGGCTGTCGCGCGGCCGCGAGCCGGAGCGCGGTGGCTCCGTCGGGGGCCGCGTCGACGCCGTAGCGGCGGGCCTGCATGTTGATCACGAGGGCCCGTACGAGCTGCGGGTCGTCCTCGACCACCAGCACCCGTGTCATGGGGGTGTGCCTTTCGTGAGGTCCCGGGCATGGCGGCGGGAGTCGGCGGTGCCGGGATCCCTCCCGGGCCGCCGACTCCCCTGCCGGTCGTGTAACGCCATCAGCTCTTCGCCACAAGGGACTTGAGCGCGATGTTGAGCTCCAGCACGTTCACCGTGGGCTCCCCAATGAAGCCGAGGGTGCGGCCGTCGGTGTGCTCGTCGACCAGCTTCCGCACTTGGGCGACGGTCAGGCTGTTCCTCTCGGCGATGCGGTGGACCTGGAGGTCCGCGTACGCCGGGGAGATGTCCGGGTCGAGTCCGGAGCCGGAGGAAGTGACCGCGTCGGCGGGCACTTGGGACGCCTTGACCGTGTAGCCGGGCACCGAGTTGTCCTTGATGACGGCGGCCTTGGCTACCTTCACCTGCTGGACGAGCACCTTGCTGTCGGCGGAGAGGTTGGTGGCGCCGGACAGGATCAGCTTGTACTGGGTGTTGATCGAGTTCACACCCAGCCCGTTGGCGGGACGCGGCTGGAAGTAGTCGAGGCTGTAGCCCTGTTGGCCGATGAGCGAGGAACCGACGACCTTGCCCTCCGACTTGATCTCCGAGCCGTTGGCCTTGTTATTGAACAGCGCCTGGGCCACACCTGTGACGGCCAACGGGTAGATCACGCCTGTTACCAGAGTCAACACGAGGAGCGCCCGCAGGGCCGCCCAGAGCAACCGGGCTGTGTTGGATACCGAGTTGTTCATAGCCGATCAGCACGCTTTCAAAAAGTTACAGCCCGGGGATGAGGGAGATGAGGAGGTCGATGATCTTGATACCGACGAAGGGGGCGATCAGGCCGCCGATGCCGTAGATCCCGAGGTTGCGCCGGAGCATCTTGTCGGCGCTGACCGGCCGGTACCGCACGCCCCGCAGGGAGAGCGGGACCAGCGCGATGATGACCAGCGCGTTGAAGATGACCGCGGAGAGGATCGCGGAGTCGGGCGAGGCCAGGTGCATGATGTTGAGCTTGTCCAGGCCCGGGTAGACCGCCGCGAACAGCGCCGGGATGATCGCGAAGTACTTCGCGACGTCGTTGGCGATCGAGAACGTCGTCAACGCGCCCCGGGTGATGAGGAGTTGCTTGCCGATCTCGACGATCTCGATGAGCTTGGTCGGGTTCGAGTCGAGGTCGACCATGTTGCCGGCCTCCTTCGCGGCCGACGTGCCGGTGTTCATCGCGACGCCGACGTCCGCCTGGGCCAGCGCGGGCGCGTCGTTCGTACCGTCGCCGGTCATCGCGACCAGCTTGCCGCCGGCCTGCTCCCGCTTGATGAGGGCCATCTTGTCCTCGGGAGTGGCCTCGGCGAGGAAGTCGTCGACGCCCGCCTCCTCGGCGATCGCCTTGGCGGTCAGCGGGTTGTCGCCCGTGATCATGACGGTCTTGATGCCCATGCGGCGCAGCTCGTCGAACCGCTCGCGCATGCCCGCCTTGACGACGTCCTTGAGGTGGATGACGCCCAACACCCGTGCCCCGTCGGCGTCTTCGACGGCCACGAGGAGCGGAGTGCCGCCGGCCGCGGAGATCCGGTCGGTGAGCGCGCCGGCGTCCTCGGACACCTCGCCGCCCCGTTCCCGGACCCAGGTGACGACCGAACCGGCCGCGCCCTTGCGGATCTTGCGCCCGTCGACGTCCACGCCCGACATACGGGTCTGGGCGGTGAAGGCGATCCACTCGGCGTGGGCCAACTCGCCCTGGTGGCGCTCCCGCAGCCCGTACTTCTCCTTCGCCAGGACGACGATGGAACGGCCCTCGGGCGTCTCGTCGGCCAGCGAGGAGAGCTGGGCGGCGTCGGCGACCTCGGCCTCGGTGGTACCGGTCACCGGCACGAACTCGGAGGCCTGGCGGTTGCCGAGGGTGATGGTGCCGGTCTTGTCGAGCAGCAGGGTCGACACGTCACCGGCGGCCTCAACTGCCCTGCCGGACATGGCCAGTACGTTCCTCTGCACCAGCCGGTCCATGCCCGCGATGCCGATCGCGGAGAGCAGTGCGCCGATCGTCGTCGGGATCAGGCAGACCAGGAGGGCCACCAGCACGATCATCGTGAGGTGGGTGCCCGCGTAGTCCGCGAACGGCGGCAGCGTGGCACAGGCGAGCAGGAAGACGATGGTGAGCGAGGCAAGCAGGATGTTGAGCGCGATCTCGTTGGGCGTCTTCTGCCGGGCCGCGCCCTCGACCAGGGCAATCATCCGGTCGATGAAGGTCTCGCCGGGCTTCGTCGTGATCTTGATGACGATGCGGTCGGAGAGGACCTTCGTACCGCCGGTGACGGCCGAGCGGTCGCCGCCGGACTCGCGGATGACGGGCGCGGACTCGCCGGTGATGGCCGATTCGTCGACACTCGCGACGCCTTCTACGACGTCACCGTCGCCGGGGATGATGTCGCCCGCCTCGCACACCACCAGGTCGCCGATGCGCAGCTCAGTACCGGGGACCTGCTCCTCGACGGTGCCGTTGAGCCGCCGGGCCACCGTGTCGGTCTTGGCCTTGCGCAGGGTGTCCGCCTGCGCCTTGCCGCGGCCCTCGGCGACGGCCTCCGCCAGGTTGGCGAAGATGACGGTCAGCCACAGCCAGGCGCTGATCGCCCAGCCGAACCAGTCGCCCGGGTCCTTGAAGGAGAAGACCGTGGTCAGCACGGACCCGATCCACACCACGAACATCACGGGCGACTTGACCATCACGCGCGGGTCGAGCTTGCGGCAGGCGTCGGGCAGAGACCTGATCAGCTGCTTCGGGTCGAACAGGCCCGCGCCGACCCGTCCCTCGTCCTTGTGACCGGTCGGCACATCGCTGTGCGGCGCCCTGGTCGGGGTGGCAGTGGACATCGAGTCCTCTTGGTTTTCTTGGTTGTCTATGCGGGTGGTCATGACGCCAGCCCCTCGGCCAGCGGTCCCAGCGCCAGGGCCGGGAAGTAGGTCAGACCGGTGATGATGAGGATCGCGCCCACCAACAGGCCGGTGAACAGCGGCTTTTCGGTGCGCAGGGTTCCTGCCGTGACCGGCACCGGCTTCTGCTCGGCGAGCGAACCGGCCAGGGCCAGCACGAACACCATCGGCAGGAAGCGGCCGAGCACCATCGCGAGCCCGGTCATGGTGTTGAACCAGTCGGTGTTCGCGTTCAGGCCGGCGAACGCCGATCCGTTGTTGTTGGCGGCGGAGGTGAAGGCGTACAGCACCTCGGAGAAGCCGTGCGCCCCGGAGTTCAGCATGGAGTGCGGCGGGGTCGGCAGCGCCATGGAGGCGGCCGCGAAGATCAGCACCAGGGCCGGGGTGATCAGGATGTAGCAGGCCGCGAGCTTCATCTCACGGGTGCCGATCTTCTTGCCCAGGTACTCGGGCGTACGGCCGACCATCAGACCGGCGATGAACACCGCGATGACCGCCATGATCAGCATGCCGTAGAGACCGGAGCCGGTACCGCCGGGTGCGATCTCGCCCAACTGCATGCCCAGGATGGTGATTCCGCCGCCGAGGCCGGTGAACGAGGAGTGGAAGGAGTCCACCGCACCCGTCGAGGTCAGGGTGGTCGACACCGCGAAGATGGACGAGGCCCCGACGCCGAACCGGGTCTCCTTGCCCTCCATCGCACCGCCGGCGGCCTGGAGTGCCGCGCCGTGGTGGGCGAACTCGGTCCACATCATCAGGGCGACGAAGCCGACCCAGATGGTGGCCATGGTGGCGAGGATCGCGTAGCCCTGCTTGATCGAGCCGACCATCACGCCGAAGGTGCGGGTCAGCGCGAACGGGATGACCAGCAGCAGGAAGATCTCGAAGAGGTTGGTGAAGGGGGTCGGGTTCTCGAAGGGGTGGGCACTGTTGGCGTTGAAGTAACCGCCACCGTTGGTGCCGACCTCCTTGATGGCCTCCTGCGAGGCGACCGCGCCGCCGTTCCACTGCTGGTGCCCACCCATGAACTGACCGACTTCATGGATCCCGGAGAAGTTCTGGATGGCGCCGCACGCCACGAGCACGAGCGCGGCGACGACCGACAGCGGCACCAGGATGCGGATGACACCACGCACCAAGTCGGTCCAGAAGTTGCCGAGTTCACCGGTACGGGAGCGCGCGAAGCCTCGTACGAGAGCCACCGCGACGGCGATACCGACGGCCGCGGAGACGAAGTTCTGCACGGCGAGACCCGCGGTCTGCACGACGTGACCCATGGTCTGCTCGCCGTAGTACGACTGCCAGTTGGTGTTCGTCACGAACGAGACGGCCGTGTTGAACGACTGCGCCGGGTTCACCGAGGAGAAGCCCAGCGAGCCCGGCAGGATGCCCTGAAGTCGCTGGAGCAGATACAGGAAGAGAACGCCGACCGCCGAGAAGGCGAGCACGCCGCGCAGATACGCCGGCCAGCGCATCTCGGTGTTCGGGTCGGCACCGATGCCCTTGTAGATCCACTTCTCGACCCGCAGGTGCCTGTCGGAGGAGTAGACCCTGGCCATGTAGGTGCCGAGGGGGACGTAGGCGAGCCCCAGCGCCGCTATCAAGGCGATCAGCTGGAGCACACCGGCAAGGACGGGACCCATTCGCGACTCAGAACCTCTCCGGGAAGATCAGGGCGAGGACGAGATAGCCCAGCAGGGCGACGGCCACGACGAGGCCGACGATGTTCTCGGCGGTCACAGCGACACCCCCTGGTGCCTCGGGGCGGGGAGATGGCCCAGCAGGGCGGCGGACACCACGAAGCCGACGCCGCCGATGAATGCAGCCTCGGCGGTCACAGCTTCGTCACCCCCTTGGCGACGAGGGCCACCAACGCGAAGACCGCGATCGTGGTGACGACGAAGGCCAGATCGGCCATCGTGAGCTCCTGGAATGAGGTTCGGATGGAACGGACGCTTAGAGGTAACCGCGCCCGTGACCGGATTCAGCCGCCGTTGACGGCTCCCTTACGGCGACGCATACGCCTTTGACGCGACTCTTACGGCGAGGCCGCGAACCGGGCGCGCCCGCCGCACCCGGGGATCAGAACAGCCGGAACCGCAGCCGGCAGATCACCGCGTCCGTGTCCCGCCGTACGGCATGGGCGACGACCGCCCCGCGCTGGTTCTGGAGCAGCCGCTGCCACAGCCGTACCGGCTCCACCTCGGCGATCAGGACGGTGACCCGCGTGTCCGGTTCCGTCGCTGAGACGTCCCGTACGTAGGCGGCGATGGGGCGGCCCAGCGTGCGGCGCTCGCAGGCGAGGCGGACCAGGGGCACTCCGGGGTTCCACTCGGCCCAGGCGCGCTCCAGGGCGTGGAGGTGGGCGCGGTCCTCGGGGTCGGGGTAGCAGACGGTGACCGCGCGGACCTCGTCGCCGAGGGAGGCGGCGGCCGTCAGTGCCTCGGAGGTGAGCCGGGAGAGGGAGGAGACCGGCACGATCACCACCGACCAGTCGCGGTGCGGCGGTTCCGGAATGCGGCCGAGGCCGAGCCGTTCTCCGATGTGCGCGTACGCGCGGTGCACGGTCTCGAAGGCGGCCACGAGCAGCGGCAGGGTGATCACGATCAGCCAGGCGCCGTCCTCGAACTTGGACGCGGTGACGACGACCGCGGCCACGCCGGTGAGGACCGCGCCGGAGCCGTTCAGCAGGGCTTTGCCGCGCCAGCCGGTGCCGCGTTCGCCGCGCCAGTGCCGGACCATGCCGACCTGGGCGACGGTGAAACCGACGAAGACGCCGATCGCGAAGAGCGGCACGAGGGTGTTGGTGTCGCCGCCGGAGAACACCAGCAGGGCCGCCGAGACCGCGGCCAGCGCGAGCACGCCGTGCCGGTGCACCTGGCGGTCGGCCTTGAGGGCGAAGACGTGCGGGAGATAGTTGTCGCGGGCCAGCAGCTTCAGCAGGACGGGCAGTCCGCCGAAGGACGTGTTCGCGGACAGGGCGAGCAGGATCATCGTCGCGAACTGGATGACGTAGAAAGCCCAGTTGTGGCCGAGGGAGGCGTCCGCGAGCTGAGCGAGGACGGTGACTCCCTGGACGGGCTGGAGGTGGAAGCGGGAGATCAGGACCGACAGGCCGATCAGCATCACACCGAGCACCGCGCCGAGGGCGACCTCCGCGCGCTGGGCCCGCTTGACGCGGGGTGTGCGGAAGGAGGGCACGGCGTTGGCGATGGCCTCGACGCCGGTGAGGGCGCTGCACCCGGAGGCGAAAGCTTTCAGCAGGAGCAGGACACCGACGCTTGTGGCATTGCCGTTCACCACGGACTCGCTGTTGACCCGGTTCACAGGCGCATCGCGAAAGAGGCCGATCACGATCAGGACGAAGATCGAGCCGATGAACACGACGGTCGGCACGATGAACACCCGCGCCGACTCGGCGATCCCACGCAGGTTCACAGCAGTCACCAGTGTCAACACCGCCAGGCAGAGCCACAGCCGTTCACCGTAGAGCGAGGGGAAAGCGGAGGTGAGCGCCGCGACTCCGGCGGTGACGGCCACGGCCACGTTCAGCACGTAGTCCAGCACCAACGAGCCCGCCGCCACCAGGCTGGTCCGCGCGCCCAGGTGGGTCTTCGCCACGGCGTAGGAGCCGCCGCCGTCCGGGAAGGCCGCGATGACCTGCCGGTACGAGGCGACGAGCACCGCCAGCAGAGCGGCGATGGCGAGCGTGACCGGCAGGGTGAAACCGAGCCCGTGCGCACCGGCGGCGGCCAGCACGAGGACGATCGCCTCGGGGCCGTACGCGACCGACGCCATGGCGTCCAGGGAGAGGGCGGCGAACCCGGCGAGGGCGGTCAGCCGATGGCGTTCGCCGGTATCCGGGGGCTCCTCGTCGGCGGGCGTCGCGCCCGGCTGGACAGCGAGAACGGTCATGCTGGTGGCTCCTTCACGTACGGACGCGCGGTGACGGGAACGCGCGAGTGCGCTCCAGGTTCTGTCCCGCCACCGCCGGTTTCCCCATCTCCTTGCGTCTTCTTCGCGCCGAACACCCGTTCCTTGACGCGACCTTGACGACGATGTGACCTGCGCGACCGCCCTCCCCCGCCGCGACGGCGTCAAGAAGCACCGGCCGCCCGTCAGAGTCGCGTCAAGGTCCGGCCGCCGTACGCCCGGAGTCCCTACCGTCGCCACCATGGGACGCCCCGACGACGCACACGCGCAGCGACCACGGGCGGCGGCACACGACCGCCGGTGGGCGCGGGACCTGCGCGACACGTTCCGCTGCGCGGGCGCGCTGCTCGGACTCCTGCTGCTCGTCGACCACTTGAGCGGCCGTCTCACCCTCTGGCGCGGCGCGCTCTGGATCGCCCTCGCCGTACTGCTCCTCGTGGTGCTGTATCCGGCCCGGGTCCGGGCGGGCGAGGGCTGGCTGTCCGCGCGCGGGCTGCTGCGCGAGAGACGCGTCCGCACGGACCGGCTGGTGTCGGTGCGCTGTCTGGACGGGGTCTCTCAACGCCTCGTGCTGCGGGACGAGTTGGGCGCCCGGGTCGAGATCGACCCCGATGTGCTGGTGCACAACCCGGACCTGTGGCACCGCGTCTCCGAGGACTCCCGCCGGTCCCTCGCCTCCGGCTCGCTCACGTGCGGGGCGACCGCGCTGCGCCGGATCGCGGAACGCGTCGAACGCGAGACCGCGGAGACCGTGTTCAAGGTGTCGGGCCTGGAGTGACAACCGCGGTGGAGGCCGGCAGATCCGCCCGTTCGGCCAGCGGCAACGACACGACCATCGTCAGGCCGCCGCCCGGGGTGTCCTCGGGGGTGAGGGTCCCGTTCATCGCCTCGGTGAGCCCGCGCGCGAGGGCGAGCCCCAGCCCGAGCCCGGTGGTGTTGTCCGTGTCGCCGAGCCGCTGAAAGGGCTCAAAGAGGCGCTCACGACCGCTGGTTGGGAGCCCGGGCCCTCGGTCCACGACCCTCAACTCCACCCGTCCGCCCAGTGCGCTGGCGGTGACCATGACCCGGCGTCCGGCCGGAGTGTGCCGGGCCGCGTTGCCGGCCAGGTTGGCGATCACGCGTTCCAGCAGCGGCGGATCGACGAGCACCGGCGGTATCGACTCCACGTCTCGCAGATCCACGTCGGGCACGTCCGCGAGCGCCATCGGCAGCACCTCCTCCAGACTCGTGGCCCGCAGACTCAGCGGCAGGACACCCGCTTCCAGCCGACTGAGGTCGAGGAGGTTCTCCAGCAGCCGGTTCAGCTTGGCCATGGACTCGTCGGCGGTCGCGAGGAGTTCGTCCCGGTCCTCGTCCGAGAACTCCACATCCCGCCCGCGCAACGAGGTCACGGCCGCCCACCCCGCCGCGAGCGGCGTCCGCAAGTCGTGTCCTACGGCCCGCAGCAGCGCCGTACGCAAGCGGTCGGCGGCCTTCACCGGCTCGATCTCGGCGGCGGCCTCGGCGAGTTGGGCCCGTTCGACGGCGGAGCCGACGTGCGCGGCGAAGGCGGCCAGCACCCGTCGCTCCGAGGAGGACAGGGTGCGTCCGCGCAGCACGAGGAAGGCGCCGGGGCCCGCGGGGACGGTCGTGACCCCGCTGCCGACTTCGTGGTCCGGTGGCTGGTCGACGAGTTCGGCCGAGTCGGTGCCGAAGGTCTCGCGGGTGCGTTCCAGCAGCGCCGGGATCGTCTGGCCGCCGCGCACGATGCTGCCCGCGAGGGAGGACATCGTCTCCGCCTCGGCGGTGGCACGCGCCGAGCGCCGGGACAGTCGTAGGGAACGGTCGACGACGGCGGCCACCGTCGCCGCCACCACCGTGAACACCCCTAGCGCCAACAGGGCGTTGGGGTCGTCCAGGGTGAACTGCCCGATGGGCGGGATGAACCAGTAGTTGAGCAGCAGCGAGGCCGTCACCGACGCGATGACCGCCGAGGTGACACCGCCTATGCAGGCGACCCCGACGACGGCGAGCAGGAACAGCAGGGCTTCGCTGGTGAGGTTGACCGTGCCGCGCACCTGGGCGAGGCAGACGGTGAGCAGCACCGGCAGCACAAGTCCCGCCACTGGCCCGGCAATCAGCCGTCCCGTCGAGAGAGTACGCCGCCGGGACGGCAGCAGGGTGCCGCGTCCGGCCCGCTCGTGCGTGACTCGATGGACGTCGATGTCACCGGACAGCTCGGTCACGGTCTCGCCCGTGCCGGGGCCGGTCAGGAACCGCTCGAACCGGCCCCGGCGGCTGGTGCCGAGGACGAGTTGGGTGGCGTTCTCGGTGCGGGCGAACTCGACCAGGGCGGTGGCGACACCGTCGCCGACCACCGAGTGGTAGCTGCCGCCGAGGTCCTCGACGAGCCGCCGCTGCCTGGCAAGTGACGCATGGGACACCCCGGCGGCGAGTCCGTCACTGCGGGCCACGTGCACGGCGAGCAGGTCACCGCCGGCGGACCGGTCGGCGATACGGGCGGCCCGCCGGATGAGCGTGTCGCCCTCCGGGCCGCCGGTCAGCGCGACGACCACCCGCTCCCGCGTCTCCCACACCCCGCCGATCGCGTGCTCGGCGCGGTAGGTGTGCAGGGCTTCGTCGACCCGGTCGGCCACCCACAGCAGCGCCAACTGCCGCAGGGCGGTGAGGTTTCCGGGCCGGAAGTAGTTGGCGAGGGCCGCGTCGATCTTCTCCGGCGTGTAGATGTTGCCGTGCGCCATGCGCCGCCGCAGTCCTTCGGGGGGCATGTCGATCAGCTCGATCTGCCGGGCCCGGCGGACGACGTCGTCGGGCACCGTCTCGTGCTGCGGGACCCCGGTGATCTTCTCGACGACGTCCTTGAGGGAGGCCAGATGCTGCACGTTGACGGCGGTGACGACGTCGATACCGGCGGCGAGCAGCGCATCGATGTCCTGCCAGCGCTTGGCGTTGCGCCCGCCGCCGGGGACGTTGCTGTGCGCGAACTCGTCGACCACGGCGACCTCCGGGCGGCGCGCGAGCACCGCGGGGAGGTCCATCTCCTCGAACTCCCCTCCCCGGTAGGCGCATTGGGCCCGTGCGACGACCTCCAGGCCATCCAGCATCGCCTCGGTGCGCGGGCGCCCGTGGCACTCCGCGAACCCCACCACCACATCGGCGCCGCGAGCGGCCCGGCGCCGTGCCTCGTCGAGCATGCGGTAGGTCTTGCCGACACCCGGGGCCGCCCCGAGGTAGACCTTCAGCCGCCCGCGTCGTACGTCGTTCATCGCCTCCCAGACAAGCGCCCCGCAGCCGCCGGGGCAGGCTTCTTGACGCGTCTCTGGCGCCGCCCGCGAGGACGTTGACACTGTCTTGACGGCGTCCGGCCGGGTTAGGGTGAGCGCGGTGTGCCGGGAAGTCTGGTCGGCGGGGAGTCCACATGGGCTCGTCCAAGCTCCAGGGGGACGGCATGCGCGGCGTCGGTACGGTTCTGGCACTCGTGGTTCTGGCGACGCTGGTAGCGACGTTCGCCCGCCGGTGGCGCATTCCGGCCCCCTCCCTCCTCGTGGTCGCCGGTCTCGCCGTGGCCCTGCTGCCGGGCACCCCGTCGATCGAGATCAGCCCCGACGTGATCGGCCTCGTCGTCCTGCCGCCGCTCCTGTACGCCAGCGCCGAGGAGATGTCGTGGCGCGAGCTGAAGGCGGTGTGGAAGCCGGTCGGGATCCTCGCGATCGGCCTGGTCCTCGCGTCGGCGGCAGCCGTGGGCTGGGTGGCGTCGACGGTCACCCCACTCTCCTGGCAGATGGCGCTCGTGCTCGGGTCGGTCCTGGCCAGCACCGACCCGGTAGCCGTCACCGCGCTGGGCCGACGGCTCGCGCTGCCACCCCGGGTCCAGGTACTCGTCCAGGCGGAGTCCCTGTTCAACGACGCGACCTCGCTGGTCCTGTTCCGGGTCGCGGTGAGCGTCGCCGTGGCCTCGGCGGCGGCCAACTGGGGTGCGGCGGGCGGGGAGTTCGTCGTCCTCGCGGGCGGCGGCACGGTCGTCGGGGCGGCCGTGGCCTACGTCGTGACCCTGATCCGCCGACGCACCGAGGACCCGGTCCTGGAGACGGTGATCGCCCTGGTCACGCCGTACGCGGCCTACGTCCTGGCGGAGGGCGCCCACACGTCCGGCGTCACCTCGGTAGTGGTCGCCGGCGTCGTACTCGGCGGTCGCGGCAATCGCCTCACCAACGCCCGCATCCGGCTCCAACTGCACGCGGTCTACGGCACGTTGGTGTTCCTGCTGGAGAGCGTGGTGTTCTCGCTCATCGGACTGGCGCTGCCCGCGCAGGTGCGCGCGCTGTCCGACGGCGACCGGGCGTGGCCGCTGTACGCGCTCGCGGTGGCCGGCACCCTGATCGCCGTACGACTGCTGTGGCTGGCGCCGCTGTCGGCGGTGGTGCAGCGCAGGGGCGGGGTGCACAGGGTGAATTGGCGGGTGCCGATGGTCCTCACCTGGGCGGGCACCCGGGGTGTCCTCCCGCTGGCGGCGGCCCTGTCGATCCCGGAGGTCACGAAGAGCGGCACCACGCTGACCGACCGCCCACTGGTCCTGGTCCTCACGACCTCGGTCGTGGTGGTCACCCTCGTCGTACAGGGCTTCACGCTCGCGCCCGTCGTCCGCCGCTCCGGCATCGCCCTCGAACCCGACCACACGGAACGCGAAGAGGCCTCCGCCCGCTGCCGGTTGGCCGACGCGGGCATCCGCCGCCTCGACGAACTCGCCGAGCTGGAAGCCGTACCGGACGTCGTCCTCGACCGGCTCCGCCGCGGCCTCAACGCCCGCCTCGACGACGCCCGCGACCGCCTCTCCGACAACAACGGCCAAGCCGCCCACGTCGAATCGGCCGACCTGGTCTACCGCCAACTCCGCCGCGACCTGATCGCCGTGGAAACGGTCGAACTACAGCGCCTCTACGACGACCACACCATCAGCGACACGACCCGCAGGCGACTCCAGCGTTCCCTGGACCTGGAGGAGGCAAGACTGACGGACGCATGACCACTCACCCCGGCCCGCATCCCCATCCCGCCC
>NZ_JBLTJC010000260.1:0-15075 GCF_048158785.1 Streptomyces colwelliae
GGGTCGGAGGGGCGCGGGCCCTCGGGGCCGTCGGGGCCGACCCGCACGAGGCGTTCCACGCGGACGATGCGCGTCCGGCAGCCGTCGATCACGATCTCGTCGCAGCGTTCGGCGTCGATCCGGTCGGCCAGCCGGCCGTACTCCGCCTTGGTCTCCTCGTCGAGCTGCTCCATGACCGGTGCCATCACCCGCAGATAGGTGGTGAGCGTGTCCCGCGATCCCTGCGGGCTCGCCTTCGTCATCTGCGTCGGCGCCCAGTGGCCGTCCGTGAACTCGGCCGCGGTGAACTCGGCGGGCAGCAGCACACCCCCGGGATGCGTCTCCAGGGCGCGCAACGAGTCCTTCCGTACGGCGGAGGGAGCGGTGCCCTTGGCGTGGACCAGCGACAGGAGCTCCATGCGCAGGATGCCCTCGGACATCCCGGTCGGGGTGAAGGGGTCGATCACGAATCCCTTGGTACGGCCGCGGTATTCGTGACCGTGGCCGACCTTCGCCGGGTCGGGGTCGGACGGCCGGGGCGGCTCCGGTCCCGTCGGCCCCATCCGGATGAACTGGTCGCCCCGCACGATCCGGAACCGGCGGCCGAGCACCGTGAGTTCGTCCAGGGCCTCCCAGTCCAGCCGCTCGGCGTTCCGCAACCACTCCCGCTGTGTCTCCGTGTCGCCCGCGTCCTCGGCTTCCCGTGCCCATCCGCGGAACATCATGGCCATGGTGTCGCGGGAGCCCTGTGGGTAGGCGCTGGAGAAGAGGGAGATGATCTGCCAGCCGCCGGTCTCCAGCTCCTCGGCCACTCCGAACACCGGGCCACCACCGCCGAGGACGTTCGGATAGGCCTTGCGGGCCTGCCACGCCTCCACGTCCGCGAGGGCAGCCGCCGGGGCGTCCGGCTGGGCTTCCATCCTGATCATCCGGTATCCGGGAACCTGATCACCGTGCTCAGACATGCTTCCAGCATGCCCGGAGCGGGGGACGGTACGCGACGAATCAACGCAACCGGCACACCAGTTGGCTCGCGGGGCACAGGTTCTGGCCAAGTATCCCGCGCTCCGGAGTGATAGACGTCGGACATGAACAACTCGATCGTCCCCTCCCGTCCGGCCGGTGTCCGATGACCGCGGGCGCCGACACTCCCGACAGCCGGGGCCGCACCGGCCTGCACCGCACCGGCCTCGACCTGACCGGCAACCCGCGCGTCAAGGTCCGCGACGTGACACTGCTGTCCAGCCACTGGTACGTCGAGCGGACCACCACCTTCGACTTCCAGCACGGCGACGGCACCTGGACCACCCAGGAGCGCGAGACCCACGACCGCGGCAACGGCGCGACCCTGCTCCTCTACGACGCCGAGCGCGAAATGGTCCTGCTCACCCGCCAGTTCCGCTTCCCCGTGTATGTCAACGGCCACCCCGACGGCATGCTCGTCGAGACACCGGGCGGACTCCTCGACGACGAGGACGAGCACCCGGAGGAGGCCGTACGGCGCGAGGTGGTGGAGGAGACCGGGCACACCGTCGGCGAGGTGGAGCACGTTTTCGACGTCTACATGAGCCCCGGCTCGGTCACCGAACGCATCGGTTTCTACGCCGCCTCCTACGGCCCCTCGACCCGCACCCACGAGGGCGGTGGCCTCCAGGAGGAGGGCGAGGACATCGAGATCCTCGAACTGCCCTTCCGCAGAGCCCTGGAGATGATCCGCACCGGGGAGATCGCCGACGCCAAGACGATCATGCTGCTCCAATGGGCCGCGCTGGACGGGCCGTTCGCCAAGTAGCCGTCCAGGGCCTTGACTTGAAGTGCGCTTCAAGAGGAAGACTCCCGTTCGCGCCCGGAGGACCGGGTGCGAACGGGAGGGGTCACCATGAAGTACCGCACCATAGGCACCGATCCGGCCCACCGGCGTGAGGTGAGCGTGCTCGCGCTCGGCGCGATGCTGTTCGGCTCCCGCACCGACGAGGAGACCTCCTTCGCCGTACTCGACCGCTATGTCGAGGCCGGCGGGAACTTCATCGACACGTCCGACAACTACGCCTTCTGGCACGACGGCAGCCAGGGCGGCCAGAGCGAGAAGCTGCTCGGACGGTGGCGGCGCAGCCGCGGCATCGGCGACGAGATCGTGATCGCCACCAAGCTCGGCGCCCGCCCCCTGGCACCCGGCACGGGCTTCGTCGACAACCCGGAGGGCCTCTCCGCGAAGGTCATCCGCGAGTCGGCCGAGCGCAGCCGCGAACGCCTCGGCGTGGACAAGCTGGATCTGCTGTACGCGCACATCGAGGACCACGGGGTGCCGGTACAGGAAACCGTCGAAGGCTTCGCCGAGTTGGTGGCCGAGGGCACGGTCGGTCTCCTGGGCGTCAGCAACCACGCCGCCTGGCGCGTGGAACGGGCCCGCGCGCTCGCCGCCGCGGCCGGCCTGCCCGGCTACGAGGTCCTCCAGTACCAGCACAGCTATCTGCGCCCCCGGACGGACCTGCCCTCCGGACTCTTCCCCGACGGCAGTCTCGGCAGCGCCGGCCCGGACCTGCTCGGCTATCTGCGCGCCGAGCCCGCCCTCACCCTGGTCGCCTACTCACCGCTGCTGGCCGGCGCCTACACCCGCGAGGACAAACCCCTGTCCGCCGACTACGACCACCCGGGCACCCCGGCCCGCCTCGCCACGCTGCGGGAAGTGGCGAGGGAGACCGGGGCGAGTGTCAACCAGGTCGTGCTGGCATGGCAGTTGGGCGGTCCGCTGCCGGTCGTGCCGCTCGCGGGGGCGTCGTCGGTGGCCCAGCTGGAGGAGAACCTCGCTGCCGTGGACCTGGAGTTGACGGCTCAGCAGCGCGAACTCCTCGACTCCGCCGTGTAGTTCAGGGCCTGACCAGCAACTGGAAGTCGAACGCGTACCGGGACGCCCGGTAGATGTGCGTCCCGTACTCGACCGCCCGCCCCGTGTCGTCGTACGCCGTGCGCTGCATGGTGAGCAGGGCGGCGCCCTCCTTCTCGTCGAGGCGGGTGGACTCCGCCGGGGTGGCCGAGCGGGCGCCTATCGTCTGGCGGGCGCTGTGCAGGGTGATGCCGGCGGCGCGCAGCATCCGGTACAGGCCCGTCGACTCCAGCCGGGCGGTGTCGAGTTGGAGCAGGTTCGCCGGGAGGTAGTTGCAGAGGAACGCCACCGGCTGCCCGTGGGTGGAGCGCAGCCGTTCCAGGAGGGTGACCTCGCTGCCCTCCGGGACACCGAGGGCGGCCGCGACATCCGCGGTCGCGGGCACGCCCTCGTTGCGCAGCACCTCCGTGGTCGGTCCCTGTCCGGCCGACTCCAGGTCGTCGTAGAGGCTGCTGAGTTCCAGCGGTCTCTTGACCTGGCTGTGCACGACCTGGGTGCCCACCCCACGCCGCCGGACCAACAGTCCCTTGTCGACAAGGGACTGGATGGCCTGGCGGACGGTGGGGCGGGACAGGCCGAGGCGTACGGACAGGTCGATCTCGTTGCCCAGGAGGTTGCCCGGGGCGAGGGTCCCGTGCTCGATCGCCGCCTCCAGCTGCTGGGCGAGCTGGTAGTACAGCGGCACCGGACTGTTGCGGTCCAGGGCGAAATGCAGGGCATCGAGCGGGGACCCGTTCACGGCGCGGGGGTAGCCACCGGTCTTCGCCACTGAGGGCACCTCCTCACGGATCGTGACGGATGGTCAGGAGTTGCTGGGGAAACCGAGGTTGATGCCACCGTCGGCCGGGTCCGGCCAGCGGGTGGTGATCACCTTGCCCTGCGTGTAGAAGGCGACGCCGTCGTTGCCGTAGACGTGGAGGTCCCCGAAGAGGGAGTCCTTCCAGCCGCCGAAGGAGTGGTAGCCGACGGGCACCGGGATCGGCACGTTCACGCCGACCATGCCTGCCTTGACCTCCATCTGGAAGCGGCGGGCCGCACCGCCGTCACGGGTGAAGATCGCGGTGCCGTTGCCCCAACGGGAGCTGTTGATCAGGGTGATGGCCTCGTCGTAGGACTCGGCGCGGACGACGACCAGGACCGGGCCGAAGATCTCGTCCTTGTACGCGTCCGCCGTCAGCGGCACCTTGTCGAGGAGGGAGACGCCGAGGAAGAAGCCGTCCTCGTGGCCCTCGACCGAGAAGCCGGTGCCGTCGACGACGACCTCGGCGCCCTGCGCGGCGGCCGACGCGACGTACGAGGCGACCTTGTCGCGGTGCTCGCGGGTGATGAGCGGGCCCATCTCGGACGCCGGGTCGTTGCCGGGGCCGATGCGCAGGTTGCCGGCGCGCTCGGCGATCTTGGTGACCAGCTCGTCGCCGGTGTCGCCGACGGCGACCACGACGGAGACGGCCATGCAGCGCTCGCCGGCCGAACCGTAGGCCGCGTTGATCGCCTGGTCCGCCGCGAAGTCCAGGTCCGCGTCCGGGAGGACCAGCATGTGGTTCTTGGCGCCGCCGAGCGCCTGCACGCGCTTGCCGTGCTCAACTGCCTTGAGCTGGATGTACTTCGCGATCGGCGTCGAGCCGACGAAGGAGACGGCCTCGATGTCCGGGTGCTCCAGGATGCGGTCGACGGCCACCTTGTCGCCCTGCACGACGTTCAGGACGCCCTGGGGCAGGCCCGCCTCGGAGGCGAGTTCGGCCAGGCGGTAGGACGCCGACGGGTCCTTCTCGCTCGGCTTCAGGATGAAGGTGTTACCGGTCGCGATGGCGAGGGGGAACATCCACATCGGCACCATGGCCGGGAAGTTGAACGGTGTGATGCCCGCGACCACGCCCAGGGGCTGGCGGATCGAGGCCACGTCGACGCGCGTCGAGACCTGCGTCGACAGCTCGCCCTTCAGCTGCACGCTGATGCCACAGGCCAGTTCGACGATCTCCATGCCGCGCGCGACCTCGCCGAGCGCGTCCGAGTGGACCTTGCCGTGCTCGGCGGTGATCAGCTCGGCGATCTCGTCGCGGTGCGCGTCCAGCAGCTCGCGGTACTTGAACAGGATCGTGGTGCGCTTGGCGAGGGAGGCGACGCCCCAGCTCTCGAACGCGGCCTTCGCGGAGGAGACGGCGGCGTCCACCTCGTCGACGCTCGCGAAGCCGACCTGCTTCTCCTGCGCGCCGGTCGCCGGGTTGTACACGGGGCCGAAACGGCCCGAGGTGCTCTCGACGGGCTTGCCGTCGATCCAGTGGGTGATCGTCTTCATGGTGCACGTGCCTTTCGGGGGAGGGGAGTTCAGAGGTGACGGCGACGGTCGGCGACCTGGCGGTCGTACTCCTCGCGGGCCTGCAGGGCCGATGCGCGCGAGGCGGTCTCGGCGACCGGTACGTCCCACCAGGCCTCGGCCGGGGGAGCGGTCGGGGTGGCGGTGTCGGTCTCGACGTAGACGCAGGTCGGCCGGTCGGAGGCGCGGGCCGTGGCGAGCGCCTCGCGCAGTTCACGCACCGTCTTGACGCGCAGGACGTCCATGCCGAGGCTGGCCACGTTGGCGGCGAGGTCGACCGGGAGTGGGGCGCCGGTGAATGAACCATCGGTAGGCGAACGGTGGCGGTACGCCGTGCCGAAGCGCTCGCCGCCGACGGACTCGGAGAGGCCGCCGATGGAGGCGTAGCCGTGGTTCTGGATCAGGACCAGGTTGACGGGGAGGCCCTCCTGGACCGCCGTGACGATCTCGGTCGGCATCATCAGGTACGTGCCGTCGCCGACCAGCGACCACACGGGGGTGTCGGGGGCCGCCTGCTGGACGCCGATGCCGGCCGGGATCTCGTAGCCCATGCAGGAGAAGCCGTATTCGAGGTGGTATTGGCGCGGCGAGCGCGCCCGCCACAGCTTGTGCAGGTCGCCGGGGAGCGAACCGGCCGCGTTGATCACCACGTCGTCGTCGCCGACGACCGCGTCGAGGGCGCCGAGGAGTTGGGTCTGGGTCGGTACGGCGTTCTCGTCGGGGGCGGTGAACGCGGTGTCAACAACCCGCTCCCAGCGCTCCTTGCCCTCGCGGTACTCGGCCTCGTAAACCGAGTTCACACGGTGACCGGCGAGTGCCTCGGTCAACGCGGTGAGTCCCGCCCTCGCGTCGCACACCAGGGTGCGCGCGGCGAGCTTGTGGGCGTCGAACGCGGTGATGTTGAGGTTGACGAACCGCACGGCTGGGTTCTGGAACAGCGTGTGGGAGGCCGTCGTGAAGTCCGTGTACCGGGTGCCGACGCCGATCACCAGATCCGCCGTGCGCGCGATGTCGTCGCTGACCGCGGTGCCGGTGTGGCCGATGCCGCCCAGGTCGGCCGGGTGGTCGTACCGGAGCGAGCCCTTGCCCGCCTGCGTGGAGGCGACCGGGATGCCGGTGGCGTCCACCAGCGCCTTCAGCGCCTCCTCGGCGCGGCTGTGGTGGATGCCGCCGCCCGCGACGATCACCGGGCGCTCGGCGGAACGGATGGCCTCGACGGCCTCCGCCAGCTCGAAGGGATCGGCCGCCGGACGCCGTACGTGCCACACGCGGTCGGCGAAGAACTCCTCCGGCCAGTCGTACGCCTCGGCCTGAACGTCCTGCGGGAGAGCGAGAGTTACCGCTCCCGTCTCGACCGGGTCGGCCAGGACGCGCATCGCGTTCAGCGCGGCCGGGATCAGGGCCTCGGGGCGCATGACGCGGTCGAAGTAGCGGGAGACCGGGCGCAGCGTGTCGTTGACCGAGAGGTCGGCCTCGACCGGGTGCTCCAGCTGCTGGAGCAGCGGGTCGGCGGCGCGGGTCGCGAAGTAGTCGCCGGGCAGGAGCAGGACGGGGAGCCGGTTGATCGTGGCCAGCGCGGCGCCCGTGACCAGGTTGGTGGCGCCCGGTCCGATCGACGTCGTGACCGCCTGCGCGGAGAGCCGGTCCAGCTGGCGGGCGTAGCCGACCGCCGCGTGCACCATGGCCTGTTCGTTGCGGCCCTGGTGGAACGGCATCGTGTCCTCGCCGGCTTCGAGCAGCGCCTGGCCGAGTCCGGCGACGTTGCCATGGCCGAAGATGCCCCAGGTGCCGGCGATCAGCCGGTGCCGAACGCCGTCGCGCTCGGTGTACTGGACCGACAGGAACTGCACCAGGGCCTGGGCGACGGTCAGGCGGCGGGTGGGGGTGGTCATCAGGACTTCTCCGGTGCCGTGTAGAGGGGGAGGCGGGGGTCGACGGGCTGCTCGGGCCAGGTGCCGCGGACCCAGGCGTGATCGGGGTGGTCGCAGATCAGCCAGGAGCGGTCGTCCTCGGGACCCGCCATGACGTTGAGGTAGTACATGTGGTGACCGGGCACCGCCATCGAGGGCCCGTGCCAGCCGTCCGGGATCAACACGACGTCCCCGCCCCGGACTTCGGCCAGGACGTCCGTGTTACGGCCCTGCCCGGACGGGGAGACGCGCTGGTAGCCGAGCCCGGGGGTGCCCTCGTGGTCGGCGAACTCGAAGTAGTAGACCTCTTCGAGGACGGACTCCTCGCCGGGCCGGTGCTCGTCGTGCTTGTGCGGCGGGAAGGAGGACCAGTTCCCGCCGGGCGTGATCACCTCGACCGCGATGAGCTTGTCGCACTCGAAGACACCGGCCGCGCCGAAGTTGTTGACCTGCCGCGAGCTGTTGCCGGTGCCGCGCAGCTCCACCGGCACCGACGAGGCCGGGCCGTAGCGGGCGGGCAGCCTGCGGGTGCAGCGGGCGCCGGTCAGCGCGAAGCGGCCGCCGCCGGGCGACGAGATCGTCGTACGGGAATCCCGTGGGACGTACGCGAAGTCGCTCACGGCGGTGAACACGCTCTCGCGGCCGTGGAGTTCGAAGGTGTCGTGGCCGAAGTCGTCGGCCGCGGAGACCGTGCAGCCGCCGGTGAGCGGGACGACGATCCACTCGCTGTCGTCGGTGTCGAAGCTGTGGGTGCCGCCCGGCGGCAGCTCCAGGACCCGCAGGCTGGAGTAGCCCCAGGCCGCCGACTCGGGGGTGACGTCCACGACGTAGGGGCCGCCGAGGGCCTTGCCTGCGGGAAGGTGGTACGCGCTCGTCATGGTGTGCCTCCGGTTCACAACAGACCTACAGCCGTGTCCACCGCCGTCTCCACGCTGCCCACGGCGGGGTACAGCAGGGAGCGGCCGACGACCAGGCCCTGGACGGTGGGCAGGCGCAGGGCCTTGCGCCACTTCTCGTACGCGCCGTCCTGGTCGTCCCCGACCTCGCCGCCGAGCAGGACCGCCGGCAGCGTCGACGTCTCCATGACCTCGGCCATGTCGTCCGGGTCGTCGGTGACGGGCAGTTTCAGCCAGGTGTAGGCGGAGGTGCCGCCCAGGCCCGAGGAGATCGCGATCGAGCGCGTCACGGCTTCGGCGGACAGGTCGTTGCGGACCTTGCCGTCGACCCGCCGTGAGATGAACGGCTCTACGAACAGCGGGAGTTGGTGTGCCGCCATGTCGTCGATGGCGCGTGCCGTCGACTCCAGCGTGGTGAGGGAGCCCGGGTCGTCGTAGTCGATGCGGACGAGCAGTTTGCCCGCGTCGAAGCGGAGGCGGGCGATGTCCTGGGCGCGGTGGCCGGTGAACCGGTCGTCCATCTCGAAGGCGGCGCCGGACAGGCCGCCGCGGTTCATCGAGCCCATCACGACCTTGCCGTCGAGGACCCCGAGCAGGAGCAGGTCCTCAAGTATGTCGGCGGTGGCGAGCACCCCGTCGACTCCGGGGCGCGAGAGCGCGAGGCACAGGCGCTCCAGCAGGTCGGCGCGGTTCGCCATGGCCGTGCGGCGGTCGCCGACGCCCAGGGCGCCGCGCGCGGGGTGGTCGGCGGCCACGATCATCAGGCGGCCGCTGTCACCGAGCAGCGGGCGGCGCACCCGGCGGGCGGCCGCCTCGGCGATCGCCTCCGGCTGCCGGGCTCTGACCGTGACCAGGTCGGGGATGCTGATGCTCAAGAGAAGCTCCGTTCAGGGAAGGCTCGGGCGGCCATGTGGTCAGCCGCCCACGCGCGCGCCGGCGAGGAGGTCCTCGACCTCGGACTCGGTGGGCATCGCGGTGGAGCAGGCGAGACGGGAGGCGACGAGGGCGCCGGCCGCGTTGGCGAACCGCATGGACCGTTCCAGGTCCCAGCCGGACAGCAGGCCGTGGCACAGCGAGCCGCCGAAGGCGTCGCCCGCGCCGAGGCCGTTGAGCACCTCGACCGGGACCGGCGGCACCTCGGCGGTCGTGCCGTCGCGGTGCACGGCCAGGACGCCCTTGGGGCCCTGCTTGACCACGGCCAGCTCCACGCCCGCGTCGAGCAGCGCCTGGGCGCAGGCGCGCGGCTCGCGGACGCCGGTGGCGACCTCGCACTCGTCGAGGTTGCCGACCGCGACCGTCGTGTGCCGCAGGGCCTCCGCGTAGTACGGGCGGGCCTCCTCCGGGTTCTTCCAGAACATGGGGCGCCAGTCGAGGTCGAAGACCGTGGTGCCCGCCTTGTCGCGCGCCTTGAGGGCGGCGAGCGTGGCGGAGCGGCTCGGCTCCTCGCTCAGGCCGGTGCCGGTGATCCAGAAGACGCGGGCCTGGCGGATCGCGAAGTAGTCCAGCTCCTCGGTGCGGATCTCCAGGTCCGGGGCCTTGGGCTGCCGGTAGAAGTACAGCGGGAAGTCGTCCGGCGGGAAGATCTCGCAGAACGTGACGGGGGTCGGGTGGTCCGCGACGGGCGTGACCCAGCGGTCGTCGACCCCGAAGTCCTTGAGGGCCTCGTGCAGGTACGTCCCGAAGGGGTCGTCGCCGGTGCGGGTGATCACCGCGGTGCTGCGGCCGAGCCGGGCGGCGGCGACCGCCACGTTGCTCGCCGAACCTCCGAGGAACTTTCCGAACGTCTCCACACGGGCCAGTGGTACGCCAGACTGCAACGGGTACAGATCGACCCCGATGCGGCCCATGGTGATCAGATCGAAGGACTGGGCTGACTCGGCCATGCGCGACACTCCTCTGAGCTGCTGGGGGTGGGCGGGTCCAGAGGCCTGCCGCATCCCAGGTGTAGGTCTCGGAGGGGCTCCCTGTCAATAGTTTGTACTTACATTCGGACCTGCTCGTGAAATGATGTCTTAACAAAGTATTGACAGCGGACGCGACCGGGGATTTGATTCCGTCCCAGCGCAACAGCCGTGTTTCGCGGCGAACGACCCGGGGTCGACAGGCCCCGAGCCCGGATTTCTGCGATCATGACTCCCTTTCCCCTGAAGCACAGTGAGGTGCAGGAAAGATGGACCGTTCCACTTACTCCCGCTCGCGCAGAATGGCCCCCATCGTGGCGGTGGCCGCGGCAGCGGCCCTGACCCTCGCAGGCTGTTCCAGCAGCTCCGGTGGCAAGAAGTCCACCGAGGACTCCTCCGGCGCCTCCGCGGGCAAGGCGAGCACCCCTCGCATGACGGTCGCCCTGGTCACGCACCAGGCGCCCGGCGACACGTTCTGGGACATCGTCCGCAAGGGCGCCCAGGCCGCCGCCGCCAAGGACAACATCAAGCTCGTCTACTCGGCCGACCCGAACGCGGGCAACCAGTCGAACCTGGTGCAGAACGCGATCGACCAGAAGGTCGACGGCATCGCGGTCACCCTCGCCAAGCCCGACGCCCTGAAGGGCGTCATCGCCAAGGCGAAGTCCGCGAACATACCCGTCGTGGGCCTCAACTCCGGTGTCAGCGACTGGAAGAAGCTCGGACTGCTGGAGTTCTTCGGCCAGGACGAGACGGTGGCCGGCGAGGCGCTCGGCAAGCGGCTGAACTCGGAAGGCGCCAAGAAGGCCGTCTGTGTCATCCAGGAGCAGGGCAACATCGGTCTGACCCAGCGCTGCGCCGGTGTGAAGAAGACGTTCACCGGCACCACCGAGGTCCTCAACGTCAACGGCACGGACATGCCGTCGGTGAAGTCGACGATCACGGCCAAGCTCACGCAGGACAAGGCGATCGACTACGTCGTCACCCTGGGCGCCCCGTTCGCCATGACGGCCGTGCAGTCGCTGACCGACGCGGGCAGCAAGGCGAAGATCGCGACCTTCGACCTGAACAGCACCCTGACGGGCGCCATCAAGGCGGGCACCGTTCAGTTCGCGGTCGACCAGCAGCCGTACCTCCAGGGCTACTTGGCGGTCGACTCGCTGTGGCTCTACAAGAACAACGGCAACTACAGCGGCGGCGGTGAGCAGCCCGTACTGACCGGCCCGGCCTTCGTCGACAAGACCAACGTCGCAGCCGTCGCCAAGTACGCCGCCAACGGAACCCGGTGATGAGTATGACCCAGCACGCCGAGCCGGCGGTGACCTCACCGCCGGCCCCCGGCCCCAAGGAATCCGACGGCCGGACCGTCGAACGGCCCCTGGCGCTACGGTTGTTGGCGCGCCCTGAGGTGGGTGTCTTCCTCGGTGCGGCCGCGGTGTATGTGTTCTTCCTGATCGCTGCTCCGCCGGTGCGGGACGGCGCCTCGATGGCGAACATCCTCTACAGCTCGTCCACGATCGGCATCATGGCGCTGCCGGTGGCCCTGTTGATGATCGGTGGGGAGTTCGACCTCTCCGCCGGTGTCGCGGTGATCACTTCTGCGCTGACGGCGAGCATGCTCAGTTATCAGCTGACCATGAACGTGTGGGTCGGGGTGATCGTGGCGCTGCTGGTGTCGTTGGGGGTCGGGTTCCTCAACGGGTGGATGGTCGTCAAGACCGGCCTGCCCAGCTTCCTGGTCACGCTGGGCACCTTCCTGATCCTGCAGGGCGTCAACCTCGCCGTCACCAAGCTGGTCACCGGGAATGTGGCGACCGACGACATCAGCAACATGGACGGTTTCGACCAGGCCAGGAAGGTCTTCGCGACGTCCTTCGACATCGGCGGCGTCGATGTGAAGATCACGATCTTCTACTGGCTGGTGTTCGCGGCGGTCGCGACGTGGGTGCTGCTGCGCACGAAGTACGGCAACTGGATCTTCGCGGTCGGCGGCAACAAGGACTCCGCGCGGGCGGTCGGTGTGCCGGTGGCGTTCACGAAGATCTCGCTGTTCATGCTGGTCGGTTTCGGTGCCTGGTTCATCGGCATGCACCAGTTGTTCACCTTCAACACCGTGCAGTCCGGTGAGGGTGTCGGGCAGGAGCTGATCTACATCTCCGCGGCGGTGATCGGTGGTTGTCTGCTGACCGGTGGTGCCGGTTCGGCGATCGGTCCGGTCTTCGGGGCGTTCATGTTCGGCATGGTGCAGCAGGGCATCGTCTACGCCGGCTGGAACCCCGACTGGTTCAAGGCGTTCCTCGGCGTGATGCTGCTGGGCGCCGTCCTCATCAATCTGTGGGTCCAGCGCACCGCGACCCGGAGGTGACCTTCATGGCAAGCAACGAATCCGGCACCCACGGCGCCGTCCTCGAAGACAGCGCGCCGGCCGGCGCGGACGCGCCGATCGTCCAACTGCGCAACGCGGGCAAGGCGTACGGCAATGTCCGTGCCCTGCACGGTGTGGACCTTGCGGTCCGCCCGGGTCAGGTCACCTGTGTGCTGGGTGACAACGGCGCGGGCAAGTCGACCCTGATCAAGATCATCTCCGGGCTGCACCAGCACACGGAGGGCGAGTTCCTCGTGGATGGCGGGCCGGTGCATTTCACCACCCCGCGTCAGGCGCTGGACCGTGGTATCGCGACGGTCTACCAGGACCTGGCCGTCGTGCCGTTGATGCCGGTGTGGCGCAACTTCTTCCTCGGCTCGGAGATGACGAAGGGTCCCTGGCCGTTGCGTCGTCTCGACATCGAGAAGATGAAGAAGACCGCGGATACGGAACTGCGCAACATGGGCATCGTCCTGGACAACCTGGACCAGCCCATCGGCACCCTCTCGGGCGGCCAGCGCCAGTGTGTGGCGATCGCCCGCGCCGTCTACTTCGGCGCCCGCGTCCTGATCCTGGACGAGCCGACCGCGGCGCTGGGTGTCAAGCAGTCCGGTGTGGTGCTGAAGTACGTGGCCGCGGCGCGGGAACGCGGTCTCGGGGTCATCTTCATCACCCACAACCCGCACCACGCCTACATGGTCGGCGACCACTTCAGCGTGCTGCGCCTGGGCACGATGGAACTCTCTGCGGAGCGCAGCGAGATCACCCTCGAAGAGCTCACCAACCACATGGCGGGCGGCACCGAACTCGCCGCGCTGAAGCACGAGTTGTCCCAGGTCCGCGGCCTCGACGTCGACGAACTCCCGGACGAGAAGGCCCTGAAGGCGCCGGTGAGCGCGTCTCCCGAAGGGACCGCCTGACATGTCGGACCGTCCCTTCCTGGACCGCATCCGGGTCGGCTCCGCACCCGACTCGTGGGGCGTGTGGTTCCCGGACGACCCCCAACAGGTGCCGTGGGAACGGTTCCTGGACGAGGTCGCGCAGGCCGGCTATCCCTGGATCGAACTGGGCCCGTACGGCTATCTGCCGACCGACCCGGCCCGGCTCACGGACGAGATCGCCCGGCGCGACCTGAAGGTCTCCGCGGGCACGGTCTTCACCGGCCTGCACCGGGGCCCCTCGGTCTGGGACGCCACGTGGGAGCACGTCAGCCAGGTCGCCGCGCTCACCCAGGCGATGGGCGCGCGGCACCTGGTCGTCATCCCCTCCTTCTGGCGGGACGACAAGACCGCCGAGATCCTGGAGCCGCCGGAGCTGACCGGCGAGCAGTGGGCCCACCTCACCAAGGGCATGGAGCGGCTCGGGCACGAGGTCAAGGAGGCGTACGGACTCGACCTCGTCGTCCACCCGCACGCCGACACCCACCTCGACACCGAGGACCACGTCGAGCACTTCCTCGACTCGACCGACTCCGAACTGGTCAACCTCTGTCTGGACACCGGGCATTACGCCTACTGCGGCGGCGACAGCGTCAAGCTGATCGAGACGTACGGCGAACGCATCGGCTATCTGCACCTCAAGCAGGTCGACCCGGAGATCCTCGCCGACGTCGTCAAGAACGAGGTGCCGTTCGGGCCGGCCGTGGCGCGCGGTGTGATGTGCGAACCGCCGTCCGGCGTACCGGAGTTGGAGCCGGTGCTGATCGCGGCGCAGCGCCTTGGTGTGGAGCTGTTCGCGATCGTCGAGCAGGACATGTACCCGTGCGAGCCGGACAAGCCGCTGCCCATCGCCGAGCGCACCCGCAAGTTCCTCCGTTCCTGCGGTGCCTGACGACCCGAAAGGACGGCCGATGGTCATGAACTCGCGCGACCCGCTCGGAGTGGCAGTTGTCGGAACCGGAAAAATGGGGGCCGACCACGTCCGCAGGCTCCAGGACGTGGTCAATGGAGCCCGGGTGAGTGCCGTCGTGGACGTCGACGCCGAGCGCGCCAAACGGATCGCCTCCGGTATCGACGGCTGCACGGCGTACACCGACCCGACCGCGGCGATGGCGGCGGCCGACGTCGACGCGGTCCTGATCGCCTCACCGGGCCCCGCCCACGAGGCGGCCCTGCTGACGGCCTTCGAACACGATCTACCCGTCCTGTGCGAGAAGCCGCTCACACCGGACGCGGCCTCGGCGCTACGGGTGATGGAGGCGGAGCTGCGCCTTGGTCACCGCCGGGTGCAGGTCGGCTTCATGCGGCGCTACGACGCCGAGTACATGAAGCTCAAGTCCCTCCTGGGAACAGGCCAGTTGGGCAGACCGCTCATGCTTCACAACCGGCACCGCAACGCCGCCAGCCCGCCCTTCTTCACCAGTTCCATGCTCATCAGCGACTCCGTGGCCCACGAGACGGACGCGACGCGCTGGCTGCTGGGCCACGAGATCACGGCGGTGACGGTGCTGCGCCCGCGCCCCACGGCGAGCGCCCCGGACGACCTCCAGGACCCGCAGTTCGTCGTCTTCGAGACCGACGGCGGCGCGATCGTCGACGTCGAGATGTTCGTCAACTGCGGCTTCGGCTACCAGGTCCAGGCCGAGATCGTCTGCGAACGCGGCACCGCCCGCATCGGCGACAGCCACGCAATGGTCACCAACATGGCCGGCCGCTGGGGCGGCACCATCGCCCAGGACTACGTCGAACGCTTCGCCGACGCCTACGACCGCGAGATCCAGACCTGGGTCGACGCCACCCGCCGCGGCGAGGTGACCGGCCCGAGCGTGTGGGACGGGTACGCGGCGGCGGCCGTGTGCGAGGCGGGGGTGCGGGCGTTGGAGGAGGG
>NZ_JBLTJC010000261.1:0-14931 GCF_048158785.1 Streptomyces colwelliae
CATGATCGCCATGTCTGCTCCTCGCCGGAGTAGGTCCGCATCGAACTATTTCGTCGACGGAACCGACCGTCAATCCTCTCTAAGGAGTCTTCATTAACTTTTGCGGTTCGGGTCAGGGCTGGCCGGGGCGATCTCGACCAGGCGGCCGAGGTACATGACGGCCACCCGGCCTGCCACGTGGCGCATCACCGACAGGTCGTGGGCCACGAACAGGAAGGACAGGCCCAGTTCGCTCTGGAGGTCCATCAGCAGGTTGAGGACGCCCGCCTGGATCGACACGTCGAGCGCCGACACCGGCTCGTCGAGGATGATCACCTTCGGGTGCAGGGCCAACGCCCGTGCGATACCGATGCGTTGGCGCTGTCCGCCGGAGAACTCGTGGGCGAAGCGGTTGCCGTGCTCGGGGTTGAGTCCGACCAGGCGCAGCAGTTCGCTGACCTCGCCGCCCGCCCCGGCGCCGTACCGGCCGTGGATGCGCAGGGGTTCGGCGACGATCTCGTGGACGGTCATCCGCGGGTCGAGGGAGGCGTACGGGTCCTGGAAGACGATCTGCAACTCCTGCCGCAGCGGCCGCATCTGACGTCTGCTCAGCTCGGTGAGTTCGTGCTCGCCGTAGCGGACCTGACCGGAGGTGGCGCGTTCCAGGCCGAGGACGGTGCGGGAGATCGTCGTCTTGCCGGAGCCCGACTCCCCCACCAGGCCCAGGGTTTCGTTCTCGTACAGGTCGAAGGAGACCCCGCACACGGCGTGTACGTCGCCGACGCGGCGGCGGATGACGCCCTTGGACATCACCGGGAAGTGCTTGACCAAGTCCCTTACCTGGAGGACCGGTTCGCCGGTGCCGCCGTGGCCGGGCAGCGGCGGCAGGGGGGTGACGGCCTGCGCGGGCGCGGTCATACGGCGTCCTCCTCGGGGTTCGTGGTAGAGGCCGCGTCGGCGAAGCGGGCCAGGGCCTCGGTGTCCGCGCCGACCGCGTCGAAGACCTGATCGGCGCCGGTGTCGACGAGTTCGTCGGCGAAGTGGCAGGCGCTGAGGTGGAGGTCGCTTCCGGCCCTGCGCAGGGCGGGTTCGTCCGTGTCGCACACGTCGCGTCGCATCGGGCAGCGGGGTGAGAAGGGGCAGCCCGGTGGCAGGTTGAGCAGGCTCGGCGGTGATCCGGTGATGGGGGTGAGACGTGCCTCCTCACGGTCCATGCGGGGCAGGGAGCCGAGCAGGCCCAGGGTGTAGGGCATACGCGGGCTGTAGAAGATGTCCTCGACGGAGCCGGTCTCCACGATCCGGCCCGCGTACATGACCGCGACCCGGTCGGTGTGGCCGGCCACCACACCGAGGTCGTGGGTGATGAGGACGAGGGCCGCCCCGGTCTCGGCGCGGGCGGTCTCCAGCGCTTCGAGAATCTGCGCCTGCACGGTGACGTCGAGGGCGGTGGTCGGTTCGTCGGCGATGATCACGTCGGGGTCGTTGGCCATCGCGATGGCGATCACGACGCGCTGGCGCATGCCTCCCGACATCTCGTGCGGATAGTTGTCGACGCGCCGCTCGGGGCTGGGGATGCCGACCGTGCCGAGCAGTTCCACGGCCCGTTTGCGGGCGTCCCGGTGTTTCATCCCGGAGTTGTGGCGGAGCAGGGTCTCGCTGATCTGGTAGCCCACGTTGTAGACGGGGTTGAGGGAGGTCATCGGGTCCTGGAAGATCATCGCGATGCCGCTGCCGCGCAGATCGGACAGGCGCGCGTCGGACAGCCCGAGCAACTCCGTGCCCTCGAAGCGCACCGAGCCGCGCACCCGGGCGCCGGACGGCAGCAGCCCCATCACGGCGAGGGCGGTCACAGACTTCCCGGACCCCGACTCGCCGACGATGCCCAGCGATTCGCCCCGGTCGAGCCGGTAGCCGACACCGCGTACGGCCCGCACCAGCCCGTCCTCGGTCGCGAACTCCACGCTGAGGTCCTCGACTTCGAGCACGGCGGACGTCACGGGGACCTCCCGCACTCCATGACTCGTGGTCGTCACTGTCGCACCCTTTGCTGCCGGGGGTCGAAGGCGTCGCGCAGTCCGTCGCCGATGAAGTTGATGGTCAGCGCGATGGCGATGATGAACGCGCCGGGGATGTAGAAGAGCCAGGGCCGGGTGTCGACCGCCGTCTGCGCCTGGGAGACCAGCAACCCCAGTGAGGTGTCGGGGGGTTGGACGCCGAAGCCGAGGAAGGACAGCGCGGTCTCGGTGAGGATGCCGGTCGCCACCAGGATCGTCGCGTTGACGATGATCGGGCCGAGGGCGTTCGGCAGCAGGTGCCGGAAGATGATCCGCGCGTCCGACGCCCCGAGCGCCCGCGCCGCCTCGATGAACTCCTTCTCGCGCAGCGACAGCACCGACGAGCGCACGACCCGGGCCACGTACGCCCAGGTGAGTCCCGCGATCACGATGGCGATCCAGTACCAGGAGCCGCCGGTGCGGGAGGAGATGACCAGGGCGATCGCGAACAGGGGCAGCGTCAGCACCAGGTCGGCGATGCGCATCATGACCGCGTCGACGACGCCCCGGTAGAAGCCGGCGATGGCCCCCCAGATCGCGCCGACGAGCGTGGAGCCGAGCGCGATCATGATGGCGATCTTGAGTGAGGTCTGGGTGCCGCGCATGACCTGTGCGTAGGCGTCGTATCCCGAGGAGTTGGTGCCGAACGGGTGCTTCCAGGAAGGCGGTTTGGAGTTGTCCTCGGTGTACTTCTCGTACGAGTAGTGCCACAGGTGCGGGCCGATGAACGCCCACAGGATGATCAGAACGAACACGACCAGGCTGACCATCGCGGCCCGGTGACGCACGAAGCGGCGCAGCACCAGCTGGGTCTGGGTGCGCCGTCGTACGGTGAACTCGTGGTCCTGACGCGGCAGTTGAGTGCCCGCGGACCCCGGAGCCTCGATGTCAGTCATAGCGGATCCTCGGGTCGAGTACGGCGTAGAGCAGATCGGCGATGAGGTTGAACCCGATGACGACGACGGCGGAGAGCAACAGCCAGGCCATGGTGCGGTAGACGTCGAGCGTGGTCGCCGCCTGGACCAGCATCTCGCCCATGCCGTGCCACTGGAAGATCGTCTCCGTGATCACCGCGCCGCCCAGGATGATCGCGATGTCGAGGGCGGTGACGGTGGCGAGCGGGATGAGGGCGGTGCGCAGCGCGTGCCGCGTCATGACCTTGCCGCGCCGCAGCCCCTTGGCGCGGGCGAGCCGTACGTAGTCGCTGTTGAGGACCTCCAGCATGGAGGCGCGGGTGTAGCGGGTCCAGGACGCGAAGGAGACCAGGGCGAGGGTGATGGTGGGCAGGATCAGATGGCCCACGTGATCGGTGAACTCGTTCCAGGTGGTGTCGACTTCGAGGTACGGGGACTTCTCGCCGATGGTGCCGAGGAACTGGCTGCCGGTCTGCTCGTTGAACCAGATTCCGGCCTGCTTGAGCAGGACCGCGAACCAGAACACCGGCATGGCGAGGAACAGGAAGCCGAAGAAGGTGATGGTGTAGTCGGCGGCGGAGTACTGGCGGATGGCGCTGAACACGCCGAAGGCGACGGCCAGGATCAGCGCGAGGATCATCGCCGCGGCGACCAGGGTGATGGTCACCTTGAAGCGGGTGAACAGGTCGTGCCCGATGTTCAGGTTGGCCTGCACGGACGGGCCGAAGTCGCCGTGCAGGACGCCGGTGATCCAGTTCCAATAGCGTTCCATCACCGGCTCGTTGGCGTGGATGTGGCGGGCGAAGGCGGTGACGGCGGCCTTGCTGGGCGCGGGTTGTCGTGAGGTGGCGAAGTTGGCCACCGGGTCGCCGGAGTTGATGACGACGAGGAACACGATGAACGTCGAGATGATGAGGACGGGTATGGAGACGAGGATGCGACGCACGGTGTAGGCGAGCATGCGGTCTTCTCTCGGAGGCCGGCGGGTCGAGGATGCCGTCCGGGCCGGGCCCGGCCCCGGTGTTGCCGGGGCCGGACTCGACGGGCGTGCCGGTGGAGCTGTTCCCTCGGGCGGTGGGGCTACTTCTTCAGGCCCCACTCGGCGGTGTTGTAGGCCGGGCCCACGTTGGTGGAGTTGTTCCGCATGTTCACGAACCGCGTCTGCGTCGCGAAGAACGTCGGCTTCTGGTAGAGCGGCAGGACGTAGGCGTCGTTCACCATGAGCTGGTCGGCCTCGTTGAGGAGGGCCGCGGCCTTCGTCGCGTCCGTCTCGCCCACGGCCTGGGAGATCAGGGAGTCGGCCGTCTTGTTGCTGTAGCCGCCGTAGTTGCCGCCACCGCCGGTGAACCAGTTCTGCTGGGCGTTGCTGGTCGGGAACGGCGCCGCGACCCAGGCGAAGACGATGATGTCGTACTGGTGCCCGGCGAGGACCGTGCCGAGGTCGGCCGCGCCGATCGGCTTGATGGTGACCTTGATGCCGAGGCTCGCCAGGTTGCTCTGGAGGATCTGGCACTCGCTCTGCCGGATCTGGTTGCCGGTGGTGTAGCGGCAGTTGAAGGGTCCGACGGCCTTGCCGTCCGGTGTCTTCAACGCCGTGCCCACGCCGGTGAACTTGGCGTCGGTGAGGTACTTCTTCGCCTTGGTCAGATCACCCGATCCCTGACCGGTGCTGGTGACCACGTCCTTGTAACCCGCCTGCCCGGGAACGAAATTGTGGCTGCCGAGCGGCTTCACGGCCGGGTCGAACTGGCCGACCGTCTTGGCGATGATGTCCTTGATGTTGATCGCCGTGAACATCGCCTGACGCAGCGCCAGATACTTGCCGAGCACCGGGTTGTGCAGGTTGAGGTCGAAGTGCTCCCAGGTCAGGCCGTTGCCGATGGTGTAGGTGACACCGGGGATGTCCTTGACCTGGTTGACCAGGTCCACCTCGGGCTGCGGGTAGATCGCCTGAACCTCGTTGTTCTTCAAGGCCGTTGGCTCTTGGGTGGCGTCCGAGATCACCTTGAAGATCAGCCGCTGGAGGGTGGCCTTCTTCGCGCCCGTCCACTTGGGGTCGGGCACGTAGGTGGCGTGGTCGTTGTCCGCCCAGTCCTGCATCTTGTACGCGCCGGCCGTCGCGTACTTGGTGGGCGGGGTCTTCAGGAAGTACTGCCAGGCCTGCGCCATCTGAGTGGCCGTCATGTGGGCCGCGTCGCCGGCTTTGGCGCCCGAGAGCTTCTCGGCGACGTGCGCCGGGTACATCGGGTAGCCGCCGCCGAAGAGGGACTTCCAGTCCGAGTACGGCTTGGACATCACCATGGTGACGGTCTTGCCGCCGTCGGACGGGGTGAGCGACTTGATGCGGTCGTAGCCAGCGGTGCTCTGTGGCAGACAGCCCTTGGTCTGCGTGGCGTCGCTGGCGGGCGGGGGCGGGCAGTCCTTGCCGTTGTTGGTGCGCCAGTAGTAGATGAAGTCGTCGGCGGTGATGGGCGTGCCGTCGTTCCACGCCGCCTTGGGGTTGATCTTGTAGACGACGGTCTGCGGGCTGGTGCCGGCCTGCGTCGCCGAGGTCACCAGGTCGGTGTTGAGGGCGACGGTGAAGTCCGGCTGGGGTATGAACACCTGCGGCAGGACGACCTCCAGGGCCTCCCCGTTCTCGAAGGTGTTGCCGTTGACGTCCTGGACGTTCCACTGCTGGATGTTCTTCTCCAGCACATAGGTGAACGTTCCGCCGGACTTGGTGGTGGCGGAGTTGCAGGTGTTGGCCTTGCCCACGGTGTTGCAGGACGTGAGTCCGGCCGAGCTGCCCTTGCTGGAGCCGCCGCCTCCACCGCCGCTGCTACAGGCGGTCAGGACCAGGGTGAGTCCGGCGGCGAGGGTGAGGGCCCGGGTGAGGGCCGAGGATGGCGCGCGCATGTTCATCTCCTTCGACCGGCGGAAGGTCCGGTCCCGTCAAGGCGGCCGGCGGCCGCGAGAGAACTGAGCTGCGCAAAGACGTTAGAGCCCCGATGTACCTACTTCATGTTCTTGTTCATACCGGGAAGGCGACAATTCACCCTCGCTTTGATATCGGAATGGCCCGCACCCCGCAAAGTCCCCAGGTAGCGCCCCCGAAAAGGCAAAGTCACGTCCAACATCGTTGATCAGACCGCAAATTGACGGATCGTCAGCCGAGCGGTACGCCCGCCTCCAGATAGAGTGCCGCCCCGCGTTCACGCGCCCTGAGCGCCCACCGCAGCCGCTCGTAGCGGACCGGCGGCAGCAGATCGGCGGCCTCCTCCTCGGTGGCGAAGCACCAGCCGCGCAACTCCGGTCCGGGCAGCAGCAGTCGGCCGGCCTCGGCGGCGCCCAGCCGGCCGCCGTCGAAGAGGAGGCGCAGTCCGCCGTAGCCGGGTGGTACGGGCGGTTCCCAGTCGACGACGAGCAGTCGGGGGACCTCTTCGAGCACGATGCCGGTCTCCTCGGTGACCTCGCGCATGCCGGCCCGGGCGGGTGCCTCGCCGGATTCGACGACGCCGCCGGGGAACTCCCAGCCGGCCTTGTAGGTGGGGTCGACGAGCAGGACGCGGTCCTGTTCGTCGAAGAGGAGCACTCCGGCCGCGAGGGTCTCGGAGGTGGGCTCCGGGGTCTGCACGATGTCGCACACGGGCACGGCACCGCTGCCGACGGCCCCGGCGATCCTGGCCGCCGTCTCGTACGGGGTGAGCGCGCTGGTGTCGACGAAATGGGCGTCGGCGGTGAGCCAGGAGCCGAGCGCGGCGCGGTACGACTCGATGTGGTCGTACGCCCACTGGCGTGTCCGGATCTCGCCGTCGGGGAGGTCCGGTGGGACCTCCCGGCCGGCTATTCGCTCGCGCAGGATCGTTTCCGCCGGAGCGAGGAGGACATGCCGGACCGTGACCCGGCGGGCCGCCAGACCGCCGAAGATCTCGTCGCGGTACTCCTGGCGCAGCAGGGTCATCGGGACGACGAGGGTCCCGCCCAACTCGGCGAGCATGGCAGCCGCCGTGTCGATCACGAGCCGCCGCCACATCGGCAGGTCCTGGAAGTCGCCGACCTCTGCGAGGTGCTTGGGCGGGAGCAGACACGGCAGTGCTCCGCCGATGACCTCGGGGTCGAAGAGCGTGCTGTTCGGGATCAGTTCGATCAGTTCCCGTGCGGTGGTGGTCTTGCCTGCACCGAACGCGCCGTTGATCCAGACGATCACGGACAGTTCCCCCTCTTCTATTGGCCCCCTGAGGCTTGCCCGTTCCACCCTGCCACGGAAACCAGCCGCAGTTGAGAGCGCGCATACGACGGCGCCGGTGCCCCCTCCGACGGGGCACCGGCGCCGCGCGCTTTCGACCGGTATCAGCTGTTCTCTCCCAGGGCACCCTCATCGACGGCGAAGCTGCCGTCGCTGACGAGGTGATCCACGGAACCCACGGTGTCCTTGACGTTCAGATCGCCGAGTACGTCGTGGTCGTGGGAGTGCGACGGGGAGATCGCGGCGACGACGAAACCGGTGGCGAGGGAGGCGATGGCCAGCATGCTGCGCTTCTTCATGCCCCGTTCAACTGACGAAGCGCGCCGGGGTCACGCCCGGACGGCCCGCCGGATGGAACCCGCGCCGTCGCGCGCCCGCCGCACAAGGTCCACGGCCGCCTCGGGCCACTGCGGATGGTCGAAGGTGAACCCTTCCGCCAGCAACCGTCCCGGGACCACCCGGCGGCTCTTCAGGAGGAGTTCGGTGTCCGAGCGCAGCGCGAAGGCGCCCAGTTCCGCCATCCACTTCGTGGCGGGCAGCCCGACGGGGATGCCCCGGGCGGCGCGCAGGACGCGCATGAAGGCACGCTGCGGGAGCGGTCCGGGGGCGGCGAGGTTCACCGGTCCGGTGATGTCGTCCCGCTCGAGAAGGAATTCGACGGCGCGCACAAAGTCCTGGTCGTGGATCCAGGAGACGTACTGGGCGCCGCCCGCGACCGGACCGCCGAGGCCCAGCCGGGCCAGTCCCAGCAGGACGTCGAAGACTCCGCCCCGGTCGGGGCTCATCACCATGGCGGCGCGCAGGGCGACCTTGCGGGTGTGCGGGGTGTCGGCGCGCTCCTGCTCGCGTTCCCAGTTCCTGGCGATCTCGACGCTGTACGACCAGTAGTCGGGTACGTCCGGTTCGTGGCCGCCGATCACGCCGGTGGCCTCGTCGTTGGGGGCGTCGTACCGGTGGGCGTAGACGGTGGCGGTGCTCATCTGGAGCCAGACGCGCGGCGGGCTCGCGGCGGCGGCGATCGCCTCGCCGACGACCCGGGTGGAGCGCACGCGCGAGTCCATCATGGCCTTGAGGTTGGCCGGCGTGTAGCGGCAACCGACGCTGCGGCCCGCCAGGTTGATCACGACGTCGCTGCCGTCGATCTCCCGGGCCCAGGAGCCCAGGCTCTCCCCGTCCCACCACACCTCGCGGTCGCGCGCCGGCCGCCGGGTCAGGACGACGACCTCGTGACCGGCCTCGGTCAGGGCGCGGTCCAGGATCGCGCCCACCTGTCCCGTGCCACCGGGAATGACGATCTTCACCGGGCTCCCCCTTCCATTCGGGCTGCTCGGGAGTGAGCCTAGCGCAGAAAGTTGAACGCGTTCAAAACTTGCGCGATGGAAAGTCGAACAATAAATACGCAACTCTTCCAACAGAGTTCGACACGTCCTACCGTAATCGCGCACATGGCATGCACAGGAAGTGATCCCATCTTTTGCGAGTCCGGAGGAACGTAATGACGCGTCACCCCCACACCCGCACGACCCGCCGAAGAGTGGTCGGAGCGCTCGCCGCAGGCCTGTTGTGCACGGCGGGCCTCGCCGCGCCGGCCGTGGCCGCTCCCGCACAGGCCCCCGTCTCCCCCGCCCTGGCCGACGGTCAGGCGCTCACCCCTCCGATGGGTTTCAACAACTGGAACTCCACCAACTGCCGTGCCGAGTTCAACGAGTCCATGGTCGAGGGCATCGCGGACATCTTCGTCAGCAAGGGCCTGAAGGCCGCCGGTTACCAGTACGTCAACCTCGACGACTGCTGGGCCCTGCCGTCCCGCGACGCCGACGGCAAGCTCGTCCCCGACCCGGTCCGCTTCCCGCACGGCATCAAGGCGGTCGCGGACTACGTGCACTCCAAGGGGCTCAAACTCGGCATCTACACCAGCGCGGGCACGAAGACGTGCAACGACGCCGGATTCCCGGGCGGCCTGGGCCACGAGTACAGCGACGCGCAGCAGTTCGCCGACTGGGGCGTGGACTACCTCAAGTACGACAACTGCAACAACCAAGGCGTGGACGCCAAGTTGCGCTACACGACGATGCGCGACGCGCTGAAGGCGACCGGCCGCCCGATCGTCTTCAGCATCTGCGAATGGGGCGAGAACAAGCCCTGGGAATGGGCGGCGGACGTCGGACATCTGTGGCGCACGACCGGTGACATCAGCGACAACTGGGGCTCGATGCTGTCGATCCTCAAGCAGAACCTGCCACTTGCCCCCTACGCAGGACCCGGCCACTGGAACGACCCCGACATGCTGGAGGTCGGCAACGGCGGCATGACGGACACCGAGTACCGCTCGCACTTCTCGATGTGGTCGATCATGGCCGCGCCCCTCCTCATCGGCTCGGACCTGCGCACGGCGACCCCCGCGACCTTCGACATCCTCGACAACAAGGAGGTCATCGCGGTCGACCAGGACCCGCTGGGCAAACAGGGCAACGTTGTCACCTCCGAGGGCGGACGCTGGGTCGTCGCCAAGGAGATGAAGGACGGCAGCCGTACGGTCGCGCTCTTCAACGAGACCGGCAGCGCCCAGCGCATCGCCACGACCGCCGCGGCCGTCGGCCTCCCCGGCGCCCCCGCCTACACCCTGCGCGACCTGTGGCAGCACAGGAGCTACAACACCGCGGGCGCGATCTCCGCGACCGTCCCGGCCCACGGCACGGTCCTCGTACGGGTCTCCGCCGACCGGCACTGGGCGCAGAACCCGCCGGCCGTCGAACTCGGCCTGGACAGCGCCCCGTTGGTCCAGGCGGCCACCCCGGCCCCGCTCACGACGACGGTCACCGACCTGGGCCGTACGACCGCCGAGCACGTCTCCGTGGACCTGACCGGGCCCGCGGGCTGGAAGATCCGGGCCAAGTCGTCGACGACCGCGAAGGCCGTACGGACGGGCCAGGCGCTGCGCACGAAGTGGACGGTCACCGCTCCCGCCGGAACGCCGACGGGGTCGTACGACCTGACGCTCAGGGCGAGTTACCGCTCGCCGAGCGGCGCCCGGGTCACCAACACCCTGCCGTTCACCGCGTCCGTGGTGGTGGCACCGCCCGCGGGGACCTCGTATCTCGGCGATCTTCCATGGATGTCAACGGCCAATGGATACGGACCTGTTGAACGCAACACCAGCAACGGGGAGAGCGCCGCGGGGGACGGTCATCCGATCACCCTGGGCGGAGTGGTGTACGCCAAGGGACTTGGGGTCCACGCCGAGAGCGACGTCGCGTACTACACCGGGAAGACCTGCGAGAAGGTCACCGCGGACGTCGGTGTGGACGACGAGAAGGGCGCCAACGGGACCGTCGCCTTCGAGATCTGGGCGGACGGCACGAAGGTCGCCTCGACCGGCGTCCTCACCAACGCGATGGCCGCCCAGCCGGTCACGGCGGACGTGACCGGCGCCCAGGTGGTCCGACTCGTCGTCACCGACGGCGGCGACGGGATCGACTCGGACCACGCGGACTGGGCGGACGCCCAACTCACGTGCTGAGCAAGGCACATCGCACGTCAGGGGGCACAGGCCGCTGAACGAACGTTTCGGCCGGTCGCTCACACCCCGGCCGAGGTCGCGCTCGCCCGCCCGGCGAGCGCGGCCGCGGCCGCTCCCACCAGTCCGGCGTCCGTGCCCATCTGAGCCGGCGTCACCGTCAGCCGCCGCACGAAGGACAGCGTCGCGTAGTCGCTCAGCGCCTTCCGCAGCGGCGTGAACAGCACGTCGCCCGCCTTGCCGACGCCCCCGCCGATCACGGCGATGTCGATCTCGACGAGGGTCGCGGTGGCCGCGATACCGGCGGCGAGGGCCTGCGCGGCCCGCTCGAAGGAGGCCACGGCGACCGGGTCACCGGCCCGCGCGGCGGCGGCGACGGCCGCGGCCGAGGCATCGCCGTCGGGACCCGGCCGCCAGCCGCCCTCGACCGCGCGCCGGGCGATGTTGGGACCGCTGGCGATCCGCTCGACGCAGCCGCGCGAACCGCACGGGCAGGCGTCGCCGTCCAGGTCCACGCTGATGTGGCCGATGTGGCCCGCGTTGCCGGTCGGCCCGGGATGCAACTGCCCGTTGAGGACGAGGCCGCCCCCGACTCCCGTGGACACCACCATGCACAGCGCGTTGGCGTGTCCGCGTGCGGCGCCCTGCCAGTGCTCGGCCGCCGTGATCGCCACGCCGTCGCCGATCAGCTCGACGGGCAGGTCACCGGCCGCCGCACGCACCCGCTCGACCAGCGGAAAGTCGCGCCAGCCGGGCACGTTGACCGGGCTCACGGTGCCGGCCGAGGCGTCCACGGGACCCGCGCTGCCGATGCCGAGGGCGCTCGCGCGGGACCACGAGGGCGATGCGGTCAGCTCCGCGAGCACCTCCTCCACGGCTCGCATCACGGTGTCGCCGTCGTCCTGCGAGGGCGTCGGGCGCTGTGCTCGCACCAGGATCTTGCCGTGGCCGTCCACCAGCGCCCCGGCGATCTTGGTGCCGCCGATGTCGAGCGCGGCCACGAGGTCGGTGTGCATCAGTGTCAGATCTCCCCGTCAAACATGAGAACCACCAGAAGGTGAGTTGGGCCGGTCTCGCGGTGGGGGCGCAGGCCGTTGATATCGGTGGACAGTCTCTCTCGCATATGACAACGTTGTCCAGGCTCTATGCTCGACGCCACATCCTCATACAAACCCATGGACCTATGCATCCCCCGTGGACGACAGGACAGGACAGCGCATCGTGCCAGAGACCGCCCGCCGCCCGGAGAACCGCTACGGCAACCGTCCGACCATGAAGGACGTGGCCGCACGCGCGGGTGTCGGCCTGAAAACGGTGTCGCGCGTGGTGAACGGCGAGCCGGGCGTCACCCCGGACACCGAGCGCCGCGTCCAGGAGGCCATCGACGCCCTCGGCTTCCGTCGCAACGACAGCGCCCGCGTCCTGCGCAAGGGCCGCACGGCCAGCATCGGCCTCGTCCTGGAGGACCTCGCCGACCCGTTCTACGGCCCCCTCAGCCGCGCCGTCGAAGAGGTCGCCCGCGCCCACGGCGCCCTGCTCATCAACGGCTCCAGCGCCGAAGACCCGGACCGCGAGCAGGAGTTGGTGCTCGCGCTGTGCGCCCGGCGCGTGGACGGGCTGGTGGTGATCCCGGCCGGCGACGACCACCGCTATCTGGAGCCGGAGATCAAGGCGGGCGTCGCGACCGTCTTCGTGGACCGCCCGGCCGGGCAGATCGACGCGGACGTCGTCCTGTCCGACAGCTACGGCGGCGCGCGCGACGGCGTCACCCACCTCATCTCCCACGGCCACCGGCGCATCGGCTTCATCGGCGACATGCCCCGCATCCACACGGCCGTCGAGCGACTGCGCGGCTACCGGGCCGCGATGGAGGACGCCGGCATACCGGTCGAGGACGCCTGGATGTCCCTCGGCGTGACCGACCCCGTCCGGGTGCGCCGGGCCGCCGAGGAGATGCTGACCGGCCCCTCCCCCGTCACCGCGATCTTCGCCGGCAACAACCGCGTGACGGTCACCGTCGTCCGCGTCCTCGCCGAACAGTCCCGCCGGATCGCCCTGGTGGGCTTCGACGACTTCGAACTCGCCGATCTGCTCCAGCCGGGGGTGACGGTTGTCGCGCAGGACGCGGCGACGCTCGGGCGTACGGCCGCGGACCGGCTCTTCCGACAGCTGGACGGCACGTTGATCGCGCCGGAGCGGATCGAGTTGCCGACGAGGCTGATCACCCGGGGCTCGGGCGAGCTGCCGCCGTCGGACTGAGCGGCGCGTGCACGACGGCGTGAGTGAGCGTGCGGGCGACCGCGTGGACGAGGGCCTGGACCGGACGTTGGAGGCACTGGGGCTGGCTGGGGCGCCGCGCGAGGATCCCCTCAGCTACCCGGGTGCGTGGCCCACGGAGTCCGGACTCCTGGTCGGCGACCGCCTGTTGCCCCTCAACGAGCATCCCCCGTACGCGAACCGCACCCCGGTCCTCGCCATCGGCTCCAACGCCTGCCCTGGCCAACTGCGGCACAAGATGGCCGAGTTCGGGATCACGTCTCCCGTTCCGATGCTGAAGGTACGGGTCACGGGTGTGGACGTCGGTGTCTCCGCACATGTGAGCCGCGTGGGGTATGTGTCGGCGTCGCCGGTCCACGCGCCCGGTGCCGTACGGGAGTTGTTCGTGACGTGGTTCGACGCACGGCAGCTCGCGGTGGTGGACGCGAGCGAGGGGGCGTACGACCGGACGTGGTTGGCCGAGTCCGAGTGCCATATCGAGCTGGATTCAGGCGAGTTGTTGCGGGGCGTGTACGTCTACGTCAACCGGCATGGCGTCCTGCATGACGGCACGGGCATGCCGCGCCGTCATCCGGGCGAGCGGGAGCTGCTCACCGAACTGCTGGGTGGCTCGGCGGCGTTGAGGGCGTTGTTCGGGCGGACGCCGGAGGAGTTCTGCGAACGGGCGCGGGCCGACCGGGAGTTGTGCGAGCGGGGTACGAGGCTGTTCCGCGAAGAGGGGCTCGTGACGGTGTCGGGCCTGGAACGCTGAGCGACCATTCACGCGCCTCGCCGGCCTAGTGCCAGATCCAGGCCCCGATGAGGGCGAGGCAGCCGGCGAGGAAACCCACCGCGGTGGCCAGTTGGAAGCGGGCCGTTCCGTCCCGGGGAGCCCTGAGCGCCTCCACCGACTCGTCGGTCTGCTGGAGCGCGATGTAGTCGGCTGCGCCCACGGTCACGGCACTCACCGCCTCGGACGGCTCACCACCGGGGGCGCAGCGGAAGGAAGTCGGCTCCCCCGGTTCCACCATGGCTGTCAGGGTCGGGCTGGAGCACCAGGCGATCTTCAGTTGCAGCCGATGAGGGCCAGCCGGCAGGTCGAAACGCAAGGTCCGTCCGCGGCCGATCAGGCCGACCTGGGTGTCGTCGATGAACACCTTGTAGCGCCGAAACTGATCACGGCCACCGTCCGGCGCCCTGGACACCACGATGGTGCCCTGCTTCTGCTGATCCGCGTCTGTGGATGGCACGTTGTCCACCACCATCACCTCATGCGATCGATCGATTCCGGGCATTCTGACAGTTCCGAAAGAGGGACTTCAACAGACCGGCAGCCCCGGAATCGGCTCGTCGTTGTCCCCGCCCTTCAGGTAGACGTCGCTGACATAGACGTTCGTGTTGCCGCTGTCGTCGTCCGTCTTCGCCCACCAGACGTTGGTCCACTGGCCGTACGTCTCGCGGCGGCCCAAGTTCTGTTGGCAGTAGAAGTAGTTGGTACCCGCGCCGAGCACACCGACCTCGGTGCCGGACGCGGTGTAGGACTTGGCGCTGCGCCACACCTGGCAGTTGAACTTGCCGCCGCCGATGGACTGACAGACGGACGCGGGACTGGAGCTGGGCGTGGCTCCGCCCGTCGCGGGGGCGCCGCCGGTGCTTCCGCCGCCGGATGACGTGGACTTGCTCGGGGCGACGGTGGGATCTTGCCCCGCCGCGCTCTCCCCCTTGTCGGTGTGCTGCTGTGTAGGCGCCTGGGTCCCGTCGTCGCCCTGCCCGGTGGGCTTGGGCTCGGCTGAGCGGTCGGCGTCCGTACGTCCACTGGGCGAGGCGGGGCCGACACCGGCACCGGCCGGAAGTGAGGCGCTGGGCTGCGAACTGACTGTGCTGTCACCGGAGTTGACCATGCGGGCGACGACCACTCCGGCACCGGCGAGGACTGCGACTACGGCAGCGGCGGCTATCAGGATGCGTGCCTGTCTCTTATAC